>CACLXJ010000017.1 GCA_902610845.1 uncultured Alphaproteobacteria bacterium
TATTGATCTTTATAAAGTTCCAATTTCAATAAAAGTAATACTAGAAAATTTAATTAGAAATGAGGATGGTGAAAATATTTCTAAAAGTATGATCTCTGATGTATTTTCCTCATTAAAAGATAGAAACAAAAAAAATGAAAAAACAGAGATAGCGTTTTTCCCAACGCGTGTACTTATGCAAGACTTTACCGGAGTACCAGCTGTTGCAGATTTAGCTGCGATGAGAAATGCACTAAAATCAAAAGGAATTGAGCCAAAAAAGATAAATCCTCTTTCTAGGGTTGACTTAGTTATAGACCATTCTGTTATGGTTGATAATTATAAAAATAATAACTCCCTAAATGAAAATGTTAAGAAGGAATTTGAAAGAAATAAAGAAAGATATGAATTTTTAAAGTGGGGTCAAAGTTCATTTGATAACTTTTACTTGGTACCCCCTGGTGCTGGAATTTGTCATCAAGTAAATTTAGAAAATATTGCTAAGACAGTTTGGTTGAAAGAAATTGACAATAAAAAATACTTATTTCCAGACTCAGTGGTAGGAACAGATAGCCATACGACAATGGTTAATTCTCTTTCAGTACTAGGTTGGGGTGTAGGAGGGATTGAAGCTGAGGCAGCTATGTTAGGCCAGGCAATTTCAATGAACATACCAGACGTAATAGGTGTTGAACTTAAGGGATCTTTGAATGAAGGAATTACTGCAACTGATTTAGTTTTATCAATTACAAAAATTTTACGAGATAAAGGTGTAGTAGGGAAATTTGTAGAATTTTATGGAAACGGTTTAGCGAATTTATCTTTGGCTGATAGAGCAACTATATCTAATATGGCGCCTGAGTATGGAGCAACTTGTGGGTTTTTTCCTACAGATGAAGAAACAATTAATTATCTTAAGTTAACTGGTAAAGATAATGAACATCTAAATATTGTTGAAGAATATTCAAAAAAACAAACTCTTTGGGCGGATGATAACTATGCACCAGAATACTCAGATAAGATAATACTAGATTTAGATTCTATTGAACCTTCTCTTGCTGGACCAAAAAGACCTCAGGATAAAATTCTTTTGAAAGAAGTTCCAGCAGAATTTAGTAAGATGGATACCAATGTAAATAATAATAAAGATAAATTAAACACAGGGGATATTGTAATAGCGGCAATAACTAGTTGTACAAATACATCTAATCCAAATGTAATGATTGCAGCTGGGTTAGTCGCTAAAAAGGCAGCAGATTTAGGTTTAGAGGTTAAACCTTGGGTTAAGACTAGTTTAGCACCAGGTAGTAAAGTTGTTAGTGATTATCTTGATAAGGCTGGCTTAACAGAATACCTTGATATACTAGGCTTTAACACTGTTGGTTACGGATGTACAACTTGCATAGGAAATTCCGGCCCTCTAGATGAATGGGTTTCTAATGAAATTAGGTCAAATAATTTAACTGTTTGTTCCGTATTATCTGGAAATAGAAACTTTGAAGGTAGAGTCCACCAAGAAGTGAAAGCAAACTTTCTTGCTTCACCACCTCTTGTCGTTGCATATGCTATTGCAGGTAATATTAATATTAATCTTACAACTGATTCACTTGGTAAATCTAAATTCGGAGAAGAGATATTCTTAAAAGATATATGGCCATCAAATAAAGAAATTAATGAAACACTTGGTTTATGTTTAACGCCTGAAATGTTTAAAGAAAGATATAAGGAAATATATAAAGGAGATGATAACTGGTTATCAATTAATAATTCAAAGGAAACAACCTATGATTGGAATGATACTAGCACTTACATAAAACATCCGCCTTTTTTCAATACAGAAAATAAATTTGAGTTAAAGGATATCAAAGATGCAAGAATATTGGCATTATTAGGTGACAGTGTAACAACTGATCATATTTCACCAGCTGGGAATATTAAGGAAGATAGTCCAGCTGGCCATTATTTAACAGACAGACAAATTAATCCTAAGAATTTCAACTCATATGGATCAAGACGAGGTAATCATGAAATTATGATGAGGGGTACCTTTGCTAACATTAGAATAAAGAACCAGATTTTAAATAATGTAGAGGGAGGTTTTACAAAATCCTTTTTATCTAATAAACAAATGCCAATATATGAAGCGGCTCAAGAATATATTAATAATAATGTTGATACAGTTATTATAGCTGGAAAAGAATATGGTACTGGATCGTCTAGAGACTGGGCAGCTAAAGGCACAAGACTCTTAGGTGTAAGAGCGGTAATTGCAGAGAGTTTCGAAAGAATTCATAGATCTAATTTAATTGGTATGGGGGTATTACCTCTTGAATTTATGAATAATGAAAACAAAATAAATCTTAATATTTTAGGCCACGAACTTGTCTCTATCTCCGGCTTATCTGAACTAAAATCTGGAATTATACTTAGTTGTAAAATTAATTCTGCTGAGTCTAAAAGTATAAAATTAAAGTGCAGAATTGATACTAAAAAAGAACTTGAATACTACAAAGCTGGAGGAATTTTAAACTACGTTTTAAATGAAATAATATCAGAAGCTGCTTAATCTTAATGTCTAATAAAGATGAAAATTTACTAGCTATTCTTGGGCCTACTAATACCGGAAAAACTTATACAGCGTTTGAAAAACTTTTCTCATATTCTTCAGGTATTTTTGGTTTTCCACTCAGATTATTAGCTAGAGAGAACTATGATAAAGCAGTAAAAAGAATTGGACTTAACAATGTAGCATTAATAACAGGTGAAGAAAAAATTCTTCCAAAAGAAGCAAAATATTTTTTTTGTACTGTTGAGTCAATGCCTAAAAATATTTCTGTAGATTGTATAATAATTGATGAAGTTCAATTGGCAGCAGATTATGAAAGGGGACATATCTTTACTGATAGGATTTTAAATCTAAGGGGTAATTTTATAACTATCTTCTTAGGATCACTAAATATTGAAAATATACTAAAAAAAATTAATCCAAATATTATAATAGAGAAAAAAAAAAGATTTTCTCAACTTTCATTTCTGAGAAAACAAAATTTTTCTAAACTCGAACCAAGATCAGCTATAATTGCATTTAATATTAACAAAGTTTATGAAATTGCTGAAAATATTAGAACACATAAAGGTGGAACTGCTGTAGTTTTAGGCTCACTAAGTCCCAGAACTAGAAATGCCCAAGTAGAAGTATATGAAAATAAAAACGTAGATTATCTTGTAGCAACAGATGCTATTGGAATGGGCTTAAATCTTAATATCAATCATGTAAGTTTTTCTGCACTAGAAAAATTTGATGGCAGATATAATCGTAATCTTGCTCCGAATGAACTAGGTCAAATTGCAGGTAGAGCAGGTAGATACAAACAAGATGGAACTTTTAGTCATACTAAAGAATCAGGAAATTTAGATCCATTAATTATTCAGCAGATAGAAACACACAACTTTGATAATATTCAAAAAATTTATTGGAGAAATAGTGATTTAGATTTTAATTCAATAGATGCATTATTATCATCATTAAAAAAATATCCCATTCATAATTATTTTATACATAAAAAGAATGCTTTAGATGAAGTTAACCTTCGTAATTTAATTAATGATAATGAAGTAAAGAAATTACTTATATCAAAAAAAAATTTAAAGTTATTGTGGGAGGTGTGTCAGGTTCCAGATTTTGAAAAACTTTTTAATGATAATTATTTATTACTTTTAAAAGATATATATCTTATTTTAATTAATAATGAATATAACATACCTGAAGAATGGATTAATAAGAAGGTCGGTAAACTTAACAATTTTGGTGCAGGTATATCTGAGCTTTCAATTAAAATTTCTCAGATACGTACGTGGACATACATATCAAATAATCATCACTGGTTAAAAAATACATACTATTGGAAAGAAAAAACTCAGCAGATAGAAAATGAACTATCTGATCAACTACATAACAGTCTTACTAAAAAATTTATAGATTATTCTTCAAAATTTTTTATAGGACAGGAGAAATTACAAAATATCCAAGATATACTTAAAAAAAATAACAACGAAATTTTTTTAGATGATAATAAATATGGCGTTATAAATGGTTTTGATCTTATTGAAGGTAAAAAAATATTTTCACAATCTCTTTTTTCGATTAGTAATATAAAAAAAACAGTAAGAAAGATGATTAATGAAAAAGTAGATAGTTTTTTAAGTGCCCCACTTGATTCAATTAAGTTTGGTGACATCAATAATTCTAAAATTAAAGATGAAACTTTTATTTATTGGGGAGAAGAGAGTGTTGGTAAATTAAAGAAAGGTAAATCGATATATAGACCTATAGCTGAGGCTTTGAATTCTGAATATTTATCTTCAGAAAATAAATTATTGATTTCTGCTAAACTACAAAAATGGTTAGAAAATGAAATAAACGACAACCTATATGCTTTAAATAAAAATTTAGATGAAGGTATTAATTCAGAAATTAGAGCAATTGTCTTTAATTGTATTGAAAATTTTGGAAATTACCCAGTAGAAAAATTCAAAGATATTCTTAAAAAAATTACTCAAGAGAGTAAGTCACAGCTTACTAGATTAGGAATAAGGGTAGGGGCAAAATATTTTTTTATACCAAGTCTATTAAAGAAAAAACCTCTAGAAATTTGTGCAATTTTATGGAAAACTTTTTATGAAAAGGACATTGACAATTATCTACCACTTCCACAAAATGGTAGAGTATCCTTTACATCAAAAATAAAAATACCTGATCACTATTGGCAATCAATTGGATATATTAATATTAAAAATTTTTCATTCAGAATAGATGTATTTGAAAAAATCTTTTTTCTTGCAAGACAAAAAATCAAAAAAGGTCCTTTTCTAGAATCGTCAGACCTTATGAATCCAATTGGATGTAACAGTGAGCAGTTAAAAGATATTATGAAATTTTGCGGTTACGACTATATTACTATTTCTGATCAAAAAAAATTATTTTTCTTAAATAACAAGAAAAAGGAAACAAAAAAAAATAATAGAAAAATTAAAAACAAAAAAAATAATGACAATACTTCAAAGAAAGATCCAAATTCTCCCTTTGCAGTTTTAGAGAAACTTCTTTAATAGTATTTTAAAAGGTAAAAAATTGATAAATTTATTAAAAAACGTTTTAAATCATAAAAAAACTAAGGATGATGAAGGAGATAGTAGAAATCTTGAATTAATTTGCGGATTAATGATTGAAGCTGCATATACTGATGGAAAAATAGGAGAAAGCGAGTTAAAAAAAATTAAATTTAGCTTGATTAATGTTTTTGATGAAAATGAAGAAGAAGTTGACTTGGTTTTAGATGAAGCAATAAAAAATAAAAATAACTCTAAATCTCTTCATTATTACACATCTTTTATTAATAAAAATTTTGACAGTGATAAAAAACTTCTTCTTATAGAAGCTTTATGGGAAATTGTGTTATCTGATGGAGAAATTCATGATTTTGAGTCAAATCTTATCAGAAGGCTTTCTGGATTACTTTATATTTCTGATGTAAACTCTGGAAATGCAAGAAAAAGGGCTCTAAATAAAAATTCATAATATTATGACATATGTAGTCGATGAAAAATGTATAAAATGTAAGCATATGGATTGTGTAGAAGTATGTCCCGTCGACTGTTTTTATGAGGGTGAAAATATGCTCGTAATACATCCAGATGAATGCATTGATTGTGGTGTATGTGAGCCAGAATGTCCAGCTGAAGCAATTTTATCAGATACAGAGGATGGAATAGAAAAATGGGCAGAAATTAATAGAAAATATTCTGAAATCTGGCCAAACATTGATGAAAAAAAAGAACCTCCAGCGGATGCAGAAAAATGGCAAAATGTTCAAGATAAATTTAATAAACATTTTAGTAAAAAACCAGGGACTTAAATGAAAACAAAAAAAAATTCAGACTTCAAAATAGGTGAAATTGTAGTTTATCCTAAACATGGTGTAGGTGAAATTGCAAAAATAGAAAGTTTGGAAATATCTAATATTAAAACAAGTTTTTATGTTGTTAAAATGGAGCAATCCAAATTAATAATCAGGGTACCTCTTGATAAAAAAAATGAGGTTGGATTGAGAAAAATTTCTTCAAAAAAAATTATAGAGGAGGTTTATTCCACATTAAAGCTAAAGCCAAAAATAAGAAGAATAATGTGGAGTAGAAGAGCACAAGAATATGATGCAAAAATTTTCTCAGGTGATCCAATTAAAATTTCTGAAGTAGTTAGAGATTTGTTTAGAAAAAGCAGTCAAGCAGAACAGTCTTACAGTGAGAGACAAATGTTTCAGGTGGCAATTGAGCGTTTAGCACGAGAGGTAGCAGCAGTTGAAAAGACAGATTATTTTCAATCGACAGAAAAGATAGAACAAATTCTAAGTAAAAAATAATATTTTGAATAAAGTCAGTAATTTTGTAGAATTAAAAAAAACAAGCAAGATATGGGCTATTGGCTCAATTCATTCAAATCTAAAATCATTTAGAGCAATAAAAAAATATATTTTAATTAATTTCAAAAATACTGATAAATTAATTTTTCTTGGTAACGTAATTGGATTGGGAGATGATTCAAAAGAAACTTTATCTAGTGTAATTGATTTAAGATTTAAATTAATGTCTAAATTTAAACTTAAACCAGACTCAATCGTATTTTTAAGAGGTGCACAAGAAGAAATGTTTAGTAAGTTATTGCAACTACAACTTGCCCCTAATCCAATAGAAATTCTTGAATGGATGTTTGAGCATGGAGTCAACAAAACAATAGAATCATATGGTTTTTCAGAGAATGAGATTAAAAGTTTAGCTTCTTCAGGAACTATTAATATATCGAAATGGACATCTTCTGTGAATAGATCCATACAGGATAATCCGGGACATACTGAGTATTTTTTAAATTTAAAGCATGCTGCATACTCTCATACAAAAAAAATATTATTTGTTAATAGGGGGGTAGATATAACTAGACCTCTATCAGCTCAAAATGATTGCTTTTGGTGGGGTTTTCAAAATTTTTCAACAATTCAAAATCCTTATAATACATTTTTGAGGATTGTTAGAGGATATGAGTCTGAACATTTAAATCAATCTCAAAATTCAAAAAATAATGTAGTTTGTACTTTATTTAAACAGCCTTTATCAAACAAAAATGTTCTATGTGGAATATTTACAGAAAATGGGGAAATTTTAGATTTATTTGAAAATTATTGATCCAATTTAATTATTCTACGTATAATTATATATGTCATCAAAAAACTTTTACTTTTCTAACAATCTTATAGAACTATCAAAAAAAGCATCAATTCTTGAAAAACAAGAGGAATTTGAACTAATAAATGATTGGAGAGATAATAAAACTCCACGGTCTCTTCAAAAAATTCTTAATTCATATCTTCGTTTAGCCGTTTCTTACGCAAGAAAATATTCTAGTTATGGCTTACCAATTGATGATTTAATTCATGAAGGAGTTCTTGGTATCATGCACGCACTTGAAAAATTTGATACCTCTAGAGATTTTAGACTATCAACTTACGCTTCATGGTGGATCAGAGCATCAATTCAAGACTACATTCTAAAGAACTGGTCAGTTGTTAGAACTGGATCCACAGCATCCCAAAAAGCTCTTTTTTTTAATCTAAAAAAAATCAAACAACAGATTAATGACGTATCAAGAGAATTTATGGGTCAAAACGAAATAAACAAAGTTTCAAATATGCTTAATGTTAAATCTATTGATATTCAAAATATGGAGTCAAGGCTTACTGGTGGTGATCTTCATTTAAATCAAAAAGTTGACAGTGATACAGAAAATGACCTAATGAGTCTACTAGCTGATGAACGTCAAAATCCTGAAGAAACTTTCGAAGAATTTAACGATAAAAATGTTAAAAAAGATTTTATTAATAAGGCAATAGATACTTTAAATGAGAGAGAAAAAACTATTATTCGTCAAAGAAAGTTTAGAGAGAAAAGTATAACATTGGATGAATTAGGTCAAAAATTAAAAATTAGTAAAGAGAGAGTTAGACAAATAGAAACAAAAGCATTAGAAAAATTGAAAAGATCTTTATTAGAAATATCAAATCAAAATAAGGAATTTTTTATTTGATAGCTATACCAAATAATTATAAGATGCAGAAATGTACAAAACCATTCCGCTGATTTTATTTTTTTTATTTTCAACCGTAGTATACAGCAAAGGAACGAACGTTTTTGGACTTGGGGTTTATGATATTAAATTAGATGGTTCAGAAAATAATCAGGCAACAGATTTTAGATACGAATTTAGAGGCGATAATTCATTATTTGATATAGGTCCAGAAGAAGATAATTTTTTCTTCTTAAAACCTTTTTTTGGAGTTGAATACACAAATGACTCTGCTTCTTATTTTGTAACTGGCATATATTTTGAAGATAACCTAGGTGAGTTATTCGAAGGCAATAAGAGCAAATATTATTTTACACCAAGCTTTGGTGCAGGATTTTACGACGATGGTTCAGGAAAAAAATTAGGTAATGCTTTACAATTTAGAACTTCCTTTGAAGTGAGTTACGAACTAAAAAATAAAAATCGAATTGGAATTTCACTTAGCCACATTTCAAATGCTAACCTAGGTGATAAAAATCCTGGCGTTGAAATCTTAAGTTTTTCATACCATATACCTTATTAAAAGTAGGTAAGATTTTTCTCACTAACAAATTTTATCATTAAATCTTCAATTAAATTAATTTTTTGGTCTTTCATATATTCATTAATTTTAGATTTATAAACTTTGCCATGAGGAACAGAGAAAAAAATATGAAGAAGAGGGCTTAATAATCTAAATATTGATTCAAAACCTAATTTTGGCTTTATGTATTCAAAATAATTATAAATTATTGTTTCATCGATTAATCTAGCTTTTTCTTTAAAAATTTTATTATCAACATCTTTTAAAATAAAAGGATTATTTTTAATTAATCTACCAACCATTACTCCATCAAATTCTTTTAGTAAGATTTCTGCTTTGTCAAGATTATCTATTCCTCCATTAAGGATGAATGTTATTTCAGGAAATTTGTTTTTAATTCTTTTTACAAAATTATAACTAAGAGGAGGTATTGTTCTATTTGCTTGCGGACTAATACCATTCAATATTGCATTTCTTGCATGAACATAAATAATTTTTATTCCAGTTTTTGATATTTCATCAATAAATTCTTCAAAAAACTCATAATTTAATTCTTTTCCCAATCCCAATCTACATTTCAACGTAGCTTCAATTCTATCATTTTGTAGAGCTTCCATACAATTTCTAACAAGAATTTTATCTCTCATAAGACATGCACCAAAACTTCCTTTTTGTACTGCTTTGCTTGGACAGCCAACATTTAAATTAATTTCATCATAATTATAATCTATTGCTATTTTGGAAGCCTTTGTTAAATCCTCTATTTCAGAACCACCTACCTGAAGAGCAACAGGGTTATTAAAGTCATTATCAATAATACTTTCTCTACTTTTTGAATAAATCAGTGATTTTGTTGCTATCATTTCACTAAATAAAAAACTATTACTAGATAAAATCCTATAAAGTTTCCTAGCATACGGCGTTGTATAACCCATCATTGGGGCTACGCAGAATTTTCTACTAATTTCCTTTTTCATTTAATTTTGGTATATAAATAAATTCTAAAATAATACATTATGGAAATACCAAAATTTTTAATTGAAAGATATCAATTCTGGAAAAAGAATACATTTGAAGATTATAAAGACATTTACCAGCAAGCTTCTAAAACTCCACAAAAACCTATTGCTATGATTATTACTTGTTGTGATTCAAGAATTCTTGAAAATACTATATTTGGTGGAGGCGTTGGTGATTATTTTATACATAGAAATATTGCAAATATAGTACCTTCCAAAAATAATAAGAATCAAAATATGCAAACGTTATCTGCTATAGAATACGCATTAAAAGTTCTAAAAATTCCAAACTTAATTATTTTAGGCCACTCAAATTGTGGTGGCGTTGAATATTCTTACAAAACATTATTAGATAAAGAAAATATTAATGATTTTGAATACATAAATAAATGGGTAGGTTGTTTACAAAATGCTTACAACAATATCCCTAATGATTTTTCAGAAACTGAAAAAATAACTTTTTTTGAGCAGGAAAATATAAAACAATCAATTAAAAACTTACGTGAATATGATTTTATAGATAAATTAATAAATGCAAATAAACTGAATGTAATTGGTTTGTGGTACCAAATAAATTCTGGTTTAATAAAGTTTTTAGATAGTAACAACAGTTTTATAGATTTAGATTAAATATAAGTAAATTTAGCATTAGGAAATTTTTTAAGCTTAACTTCTCTATTATATTTTTTAACTATATTGCTAGCAATTTTATTAAAATTAAAATAATTTTTTACAAATTTTGGTTTTTTATCATTTGTAGTTAGATTTATTAAATCATCAAATACTAAAACTTGACCATCACAATATTTTGAAGCACCAATACCTATTGTAGGTATCGAAATATTTTCCGTAATTAGTTTAGCTGTATCGGCTGTAACACATTCTAACAATACTGCTTTAGCTCCAAGTGTTTCAGATTTTTTTGCCAATTCTAATAAATTTTGTTTTTCTTTATTAGTTTTTCCTAAAACTTTAATTTTATTAAAATTTTTATAACTTTGTGGTGTTACTCCTATATGAGAAATAACATTAACTTTTTTATCTACTAAGTGTTTTAAAACAACTAATTTTTTTTCACTAATTTCTATTTTTAATAAATCAGGTCTACAGTGATTTAAAAGTATTTTAGCATTTTTATATGCATCAATTTTATTATCGTATGTTTTATAAGGCATATCTAAAACTTTTAAACTTTTCTTAATTTCCTTATTTACAGCTACCCCATGATTTTTCATCATATCCATAGTAACACCTTGAGTATTCTTCATACCATAGAGTGTTGAGCCTAAAGAGTCTCCAACTAGTATTAAATCAATTTTTCCATCTAAAATTTTTGCAATTGATGGAGAATATGCAGTCAAACAGCTTATAGGTTTAGAAAAACTTTTATTTACAATTTTTATTTTCTTCATTTCTAAATTTCAATTAATTTTTATTAAGAATTAAATTTTTAATTTAAAATTCTTTATATCAACAATTTTATTTTCATAAAAATTATTAATTTTTTTTATTATTGACTCTGTATCCATTTTAATATCTTTATATTGTTCATCTGGTGTCATATGTTCAACAAACCGATCTGGAAAAATTAAATTTTTTATAACCACATTGTCCTTTTTTGATCTTATATTATGAATATAATGTAAAACATGTGACGAAAATCCACCTATAGAACCTTCTTCAATTGTTAAAATATACTTATGATTGTTTAATAAGTTGTCTATTAAATTTGTATCTAATGGTTTTGCAAATCTCGCATCAGCAATAGTGGGATAAATATTATTTTGATTAAGAAACTTACTTGCCTCAATACATTTTTCAAGTCTCGTGCCTAAATTTAAGATAGCAACATCGTTACCTTCAATTAGAATGTAGCCTTTGCCTATATTTATTTCAGCAGGCTGATTATTAAATAGTTCATCTGATCCTGTTCCTCTTGGAAATCTAAAAGCAGATGGTGTTTCATTAATCTCGCAAGACAACTCTATCATATTAGACAAATCTCTTTGGTTGCTAGGCGCCATAACTATAAAATTTGGTAATGTGGCTAAATAAGTAATATCAAAAGAACCGGCATGAGTAGGACCATCTGATCCTACTAATCCCGCTCTATCAATTGCAAATCTAACTGGTAATTTTTGAATAGCCACATCATGTACGATTTGATCATAAGCTCTTTGTAAAAATGTTGAATAAATTGCAACAAATGGTTTGAAACCCTCTGTCGCCAATCCAGCTGCCATTGTAACAGCATGTTGTTCAGCAATACCAACATCAAAAAATCTTTTTTCAAAATTTTTTTGGAATAATTTTAATCCTGTTCCAGACATCATAGCGGCTGTTATTGCTACAATTTTTTCATCATTTTCGGCAAGTTTTGATAATGTTTCACCAAAAACATTTGAATAGGATTTTAAATTTGTTTTTTTAACTGAGTTACCAGTGTTAATATCAAACTTTTCAACTCCATGAAATTTATCTTCTGATTTTTCTGCAGGACTATATCCTTTACCTTTTTTGGTTATACAATGAAGAAAAACTGGTTTATCAAATTTGTTATCTCTTATATTTTCTAAAACTGAAACCATATCATCCATATTATGCCCATCTATAGGGCCAAGATAATAAAAACCCAATTCCTCAAATAGAGTTCCACCAGTGATAAGTCCTTTAGAATATTCTTCTGTTCTATAAAGAGTCTTTGATAGATTTGATGGTAAGGTTTTAGATATTTTTTTAATAATATTTCTTAAACTTGAGTAAGATTTAGATGATAGTAACCTAGTTAGATAAGTACTCATAGCACCAACTGGTTTGTCTATTGACATTTTGTTATCATTTAAAATGACAATTAAACCTTTTTTTTGTGCACCTGCATTATTTAATCCTTCAAAAGCTAAACCTGCACTTAATGCACCATCTCCAACAACACATATAACTTTTGAGTTATCTTTATTTATATCTTTTCCAGCTTTAATTCCCAATCCTGCTGAAACTGCTGTTGAACTATGGGCTGTACCAAATGGATCATATTCACTTTCTGACCTTCTAACAAAACCATACACACCGTCTTTTTTTCTCAGTGTCTCGATATTTTTTTTTCTACCTGTTATAATTTTGTGAGGATACGCTTGGTGTCCAACATCCCAAATTAATTTATCATGAGGGGTATTAAACACATAATGAATTGCAACAGTTAATTCAACAACTCCAAGTCCTGCACCTAGATGACCGCCAGTTTTTGAAACAGTCTCAATTGTTTTAGCTCTTAATTCCTCTGAGATTCGCTTTAGATCTTTCTTTTTAAATTCTCTTAAGTCTGATGGAAAATTAATTTTATCTAAAAGATCATAATCCATAATTTATTTTACTATTTTTGCCTAGATTTGATATTTTTATATCTGGAAAAAAACAAGTGTTTGTGGAAAGATTTTAGAGATAAATTTTAAAGTTAAAATCTCTAGACTTTTTAGAATTTAAAAACTAATTATAATATTAATGTTTTACGATGTAGATACAAAAAATATTGATAAACTTGCTCATCTATCTATAAAAAGAGGAGTTGCACTTCAAAAAGGTCAAAACCTTTTAATAACAGCACCGTTAGAATCTTTACCTTTAGTTAGAAAAATAGCTGAATATGCTTACAAAGAAGGAGCTGGACTTGTGACCCCATTTTTCAATGATTCTGATATTACATTATCTAGATTTAAGTTTGGAAATGATGAATCTTTCAATGTTGCAGCAAATTGGCTTTATAATGGGATGGGTGAAGCTTTTGATAACAATACAGCTAGAATGGCTATTGCTGGTGATGATCCCATGCTACTATCTGAAATTGATCCTAATAAAGTTTCGCGTGCAAATAAAGCTAATGCTGTTGCATACAAACCAGCTAGAGAAAGAATTACTGAATTTAAAATTAACTGGAATATAATCTCGTGGCCAGGAAAAGCATGGGCAAAAAGAGTCTTCCCAGATCTTGACGATAGTGAAGCTATTAAAAAATTAGGAGATGCAATATTTCATGCTTCAAGAGTTAGCAATGATGATCCTGTAGCTGAATGGGACCAACATAATAAAAATTTAAGAGATAAAACAGATTGGTTAAATGCTAAAAATTTTCATTCTTTAAAATACTCTGGTCCTGGAACATCTTTAACTTTAGGTCTTGCTGATGATCATGAGTGGATGGGCGGTGCTTCAGAAGCCCAAAATGGTATTATTTGTAATCCAAATATTCCATCTGAAGAAGTATTCACAACTCCTCACGCTGCTCGTGTAAGTGGTGAAGTCTGCTCTACCAAACCCCTATCTTATCAAGGAACCCTAATTGAAGATATTAATGTTCGCTTTGAAGATGGTAAAATTATTGATGCAAAATCTTCTAAAGGACAAGATGTTTTATTAAAAGTTCTTGATTCAGATGAAGGCTCAAGAAGACTTGGTGAAGTAGCCTTAGTTC
Source organism: uncultured Alphaproteobacteria bacterium (assembly GCA_902610845.1). Lineage (GTDB taxonomy): Bacteria > Pseudomonadota > Alphaproteobacteria > HIMB59 > CACPNW01. Next base: position 14,160 of record CACLXJ010000017.1, read on the forward strand.
CTAATAGTTCACCTATTTCCCAATTAGGAATAACTTTTTATAACACTCTTTTTGATGAAAATGCTGCTTCTCATATTGCTTTAGGACAGTGTTACTCAAAATGTTTCAAATCCAAAAAAGACTTATCGAAAGAAGAAATCAGTCAAAGAGGTGGTAATTCAAGCATGATACACATAGATTGGATGATTGGCTCAGGCAAAATTGATGTAGACGGTGTTGCTAAAGATGGCGATGTAACACCTATATTCAAACAAGGAGAATGGTGTAATTAATTTTATTAATTTTTAATGTAAGGTCCAAAGCTAAGATCTAAACCTACACCAACTCTTGCTAATGAATAAATAATAACTAAGAAAAAAATCACTATAATTAAGTTTCGTATAATTTTTTTTTCATCCATAATATTAAGCAACTACAATAGTTCTATCAGTTAACGGTTTTTCTCTAATTGGTAAATGTATAATTGCAGAAAATGCCCCCACACCTATGCCAATCCACCATACAATATCATAACTTCCATAAATATCATAAAATATACCCCCTAGCCAAACACCTACAAAAGATCCGAGTTGATGAGAAAAAAATACAATTCCATATAAAGTGCCCATAAACTTCAAACCATAAATATGACCTATAATTCCTGATGTTAATGGAACTGTTGCTAACCATAAAGCACCCATGATTATAGAAAATATAGCAACAGAAGTTGGAGTGATAGGCATTAATATAAATGCAATTGCTGCAATAGTTCTTCCAGTATAAATTAAAGATAAGAGATATTTTTTATAATATCCCCTTCCTAATGCTCCAGCAATCAAACAACCAGCTATATTGAAAAAACCAATTAGAGCCATTGATAAAGCACCTAGACCTTCAACAGAATTACAAACTAAACTTATTAAACTTCCCTCTACAATTGGACTACTATAATCAACAATAAATGCTGGAAAATGCGCAGTAATAAACGCTAATTGAAATCCACAAGAAAAAAAACCAAAGAATAACATTGAATAAGTTGGATCTTTTAATGCAACAAATATAGCATCAGTTATTCTTTCCCCTTCATGATTAATGTTTGTATTAGAAATTTCTGTTTTTAGAATTGGTACAAGAATAAGAGTTATCAAAAGGATTATTGAAAAAATTTCGAAAACAGATGACCAAGGTAGAAAAGATAATAAAATTGATGCAAGTGGAGGCCCCACAACTTGACCAGCGGAACCTGCTGCCGTTGTAATACCAAGTGCTAAAGATCTTTTCTCTGGCGATGAAGCTCTTCCAACTACTGCTAAAATTGGACCAAACCCACTGCCAGCTATACCAAAACCAATTAATAAATTTAAAGTTTGATGCGCTTCTGGTGTTGTAGCTGAGCTGCTAATAAATATTCCAATTGCGTAAAGAATCAAACCTAAGGATATTGCTTTTCTGTCCCCATATTTTTCAGCAAAAGCACTAAACAAAGGGGTTCCAATACCCCATGCTAGATTTTGAATAGCAATTGCAAGTGAGAATTCAGATCTGTCCCATAAAAACTCAGATGCTATCGGAATTTGAAATAAACCAAATGTTGATCTTATTGCAAAACTAATTAGGAGAATTAAACTACCTCCAATTAAAATAGGAGTGAATACAGATTGCTTTGAATTTTCTTTCATATTTTGTTGATAACAGGAAGAAATTTAATTGCTATTAAATTCTATTATTTATCTCAGTCTTTTCGTTTTCTTCTTTTTCAGGAACAACGTAAGCAACTGCGCAATGATCTAAACAATATGGTTTATCTTCAAACCTATCTTTGCCACAAAAATGAAAACCAACTTCATCAGGATGACCTTCAGGCCATTCACATCCTCTCTTTGGAGAGGTATTAAATAAATTTTTTACAACTGGTTGAAAAGTAGTTGGTTCTCTACTTGTAATTTCAGGTTCTGAAGCTTTTTCAAAGTTTAGTTTTGGCATAACCGGGGAACGAGCTTTTTTGCGATCAGGTTTAATGGCCGTTCTTCTTATAGGAGATGGTCGTCTTTCAAGTCCAATTCTATGAGCTTTTCCAACAACAGCATTTTTAGTAAAACCGAGTAACTTTCCAATTTGTGCGGTTGGTAAACCTTGGTCCCACAAATCTCTGAGTTTTGCTACGTTATTATCATCCCAAGGCATTATTTAACTCCATTACTACATCTAGTAGTTTGTAATTATAATAATATACCAAATATATGTATAAAAAAAGATAAAACTGCAAATTTTTAAAAAAAATCAATGATTTCTAGGATTTTTTTTATATACATGTGAATAGAAATGAAACAATTAAAAAATCTAAACTGCAAAAATAAAAAAATAATTGTACGTGTTGATTTAAACGTTCCAGTTTTTGAGGATAAAATAACGGATTATTCTAGAATACATTCTATTTTACCTACTCTAGAAAAACTAACTAAAAATAAAAATAAGGTATTTTTAATTGCACATTTTGGTAGACCTAAAGGAGAAGTTAATAAAAAATATTCAATCAAGTTTTTATGTCCCGAATTAAAAAAATTATCAAATCTAAATAAAGTTCATTTTTTAGATAGCTGTGATCAAAAAATAATTGAAAAGAAAATTTCTGAAATGGGTTTTGGGGAAATTTGTTTATTAGAAAACATTCGCTTTAATGCTGAAGAAGAAAAAAATGATCTTAACTTCTCAAAACAATTATCTTCTTGTTTTGACATTTATATTAATGATGCTTTTTCTGCTTCACATCGTAATCATGCATCTATAACAGGTATTACTAAATACTTACCTTCATATGCGGGATTAAGTTTCACAAAAGAAATTGAAAATTTAGATAAATTTTTAGAAAACACAAACAAACCAAATTTAGCAATTATAGGTGGTTCAAAAGTTTCAACAAAAATAAAAGTTTTAGAAAATTTAGTTGAGATTTTTGACTCTCTAGTAATTGGAGGTGCAATGGCTAATACCTTTTTGCTATCAAATAACTATAACGTTGGAACTTCTCTAGTAGAAAATGATTTTATTGAACTATCAAAAAAGATACAAAAAAAAGCAGAATCAAAAAATTGTAAAATACTTTTACCAATTGATGCTGTTTGCTCAAAAAAAATAGAAGATACAGTCAATGTTGAGACTTATTCAACCAATAATATTCCGAATAATCAAATGATATTAGATGTTGGTGAGCAAACTACTAAATTAATTTCAGAAGAAATATTAAAATCTAAATCACTATTATGGAATGGTCCTTTAGGTGCATTTGAGTATAGTCCATTTGATAAAAGCACAATTTCAGTTGCAAATATTATACAAAATTATTCAAGTAAGTCTCAATTAGATGCTCTAGCAGGAGGAGGAGATACACTTGCAGCAATAAAAAAAGCTAAAGCTAATTACGCATTTAAATATTTATCTACAGCTGGCGGTGCATTTTTAGAGTGGCTTGAGGGAAATAAATCACCAGGATTTATAGCACTAAGAGAAAACAATTTTTAATTTAATCTTCAATTTGATATTTTTTAATTAAAGGGAATTGTGTCATAGTAAAAATAAATGTAATTGGCAAGATGCCAAAAACTTTAAAATTCACCCAAACATCAGTACTTTGTGTTCTCCAAACAATTTCATTTAAAACAGCAAGTGCAACAAAAAAAGCAATCCACCTTTGAGTTAATATTCTCCATCCATCTTCTTCTAGTTTAAGTGCAGCACCTAAAAGATACTTTAAAAGAGGTTTTTTAACAATCACTCCTCCATATAAAATTAATGCAAAAACCATATTTATTATTGTTGGCTTCATTTTAATAAAAATTTCATTGTCAAAATAAATTGTTAGACCTCCAAATATTAATACAATCGCAGCCCCAAGAGTTGGCATAATTGGTATTTTTTTCTCAAGTATGTATGAGATGATTACTGCAATTACAGTTGCAATCATAAGAGGAAGTATTGCTTCCTGAAGACCACTTCTTGTATAAAAAATGAAGAATACTGCAAGTGGTCCTATATCAATTAATAATTTATAAACTGACTTCATTTTTGTTCTTCTAGATTTAAAATAGATCTAGCAAAGTTTTGAGAATTAAAGCTTACTAAGTCCTCAATACTCTCTCCAAGACCAACATAACTTATAGGGATTTCAAATTTATTTGCAATTGAAATTAACGCTCCACCTTTTGCTGTTCCATCCAATTTAGTTATTATAATACTTGATACATTAAGTTCATTTCCAAATATTTCCACTTGCTTAATCATGTTCGAACCATTCGTTCCATCTAAAACTAATACAGTTTCAATATTATATGAGTAATTAACTTTTGAGATAACATTCTTCAATTTAATTAGCTGATTAATGAGGTTGGTATTATTTGATAATCTTCCAGCAGTATCTATAAGTAAAAAATCATAGTTTTCTTTCCCAAACTCTTCAGTTGCCTGATATGCTACACTTGCTGGATCTTGATTACTTTTTCCAGCGATAAAACCATTATTATTTTTTTTTGCCCAATTTTCCAACTGTTCAACAGCTGCTGCTCTAAATGTATCACAAGCTGCAATCAGTATTTTTTTATTAGATAAAATTTTATTTGCAATTTTGCCAATAGTGGTTGTTTTTCCACTTCCATTTACCCCAACAAATATTAATATTTTTTTTTCATCACCATTTTCATTTATAAGAACATGCTCTCTTGGAAGTAATATACTTTCTATATTTTGAGCTAAAACCTCTAGTACATTTTTTATTCCATCATCATTTGAAATTTTTATTTT
>CACLXJ010000018.1 GCA_902610845.1 uncultured Alphaproteobacteria bacterium
AGCAACTTCAAAACTTGTTCTTGTTCTTGTTGAATCTTCAAAAAAAAGATTAAATATTGTTCTTCCTTCTAGAACATTAATTTTTTTAATTTTCCTTTTATTAAAAGTTATATATTTTTTAGATTCATCTAAGATGTGCTCAATTTCTTTCTTGGTTAAATCAGCTGTTTCTACTAAATGAATTTTTTTAAAAATATTTTTACTTCTTTTTAATTTGATATTTGTTTTTGAAGAAATTGATGAATAATATTTTAAAGCTATTTTTTCTGCATCTTTAAGAATTTTTGAACCTGTAGATGACCTGATCGCTTTTAATTTTGGCAATTTCACTTTCATTTGCCAATATTTTGAATTTTCTCTTTTATATAATTTTATGTGTCCTGATTTAAGTAGCTTTGAATTCATATGTGTTAATAATGTGAAAGTGTGTGTAAACTAATTTATTAATTATTTCTATATCTATCTAAATATCCTTGTAAGATATAAGCAGCCGATTGTTGATCAAGTTTACTTTTTATCTTCGTTTTACTTAAATCGGCTTTTCTCATTTCTTTAAAGATTACATCAGATGAAAACCTTTCATCCCAAAGAGCCGTAGGTTTTTTAAAAAAGGTTTGAAGATTAATATTAAAATCTCTTACTAATTGGCTTTGTTTGTTTTCACTATTATCCAGGCTAATCGGCAGACCCAGAATAAATCCACCAATTTCATACTCTTTCAAAACATCTTTCATTATAATTAAATCTTTATTAGTTCCTTTTCTTTGGATAATTGAAAGCGGTGTAGCGATTATTTTTGATCTATCGCTTACTGCAACACCAATCGTTTTAGTTCCTAGGTCTAGACCTACAAGTATTTGTGATGTATTAAGGCCATCGATTAAATTATTTTGATCATTCATATAATGGAGCTCATAAATTGAAGATTGATAAAAATACAATAAATAAAATTGCTCGTCTATCTAGAATAAAGTTAGATGATAAAGAATCTGAAGATTATATTAAGGATCTTAATTCCATTTTAGACTGGGTAGAGCAGTTAAATGAAGTAAATACTGAAAATGTAGAACCGTTAAGTAACATATCATCATCAATTTTACCTAAAAGAGAAGATGTATCTAATGATACTAATTCTAGTGGGGAAATTCTTGAAAATGCTCCTGATAAACTCGAAGGTTTTTTTGCAGTACCAAAGGTAGTAGAATAATGTCTAAATCATCTTTGAAACAAACGTTAAAAGATCTCGAGACAAAAAAAATATCAATAAGAGAATTAAATCAGGTTTATTTAAAAAGGATTAAGGAAAAAGATAACTTAAATGTATTTATTCATTTTAGTGAAGAGAATGTTTTAAAGCAGATGGATAACTTAGAGAAAGATAATTCAGCAAAAAAATTAAAAGGTATTCCGATTGCAATCAAGGATCTATTTTGTACTAAAAGTATGCCTACAACCGCAGCTTCAAAGATTTTAGAAAATTTTAATCCAACTTATGAATCATTTGTTACTCAAAAATTATTAGATGAAGGATCTATTTTTGTTGGTAAAACAAATCTTGACGAGTTTGCTATGGGCTCAGCTACTAATACAAGTTTTTTTGGAAATACAATTAATCCCCTATCAAAAGAGAATGAGCCTTTAGCTCCTGGTGGATCTTCTGGTGGTTCCGCAGCCGCAGTTGCTGCAGATTTATGTTTAGGGGCAACTGGAACAGATACTGGCGGATCAATAAGACAGCCAGCTAGCTTTTGCGGTGTTGTTGGTATCAAACCAACATATGGTTTATGTTCAAGATGGGGTATAGCTGCATTTGCATCTAGTTTGGATCAAGCAGGAATTTTTTCTCATAATGTTGAAGATGCATCAATATTATTACAATCGATCGCTGGGTTTGATCAAAGAGATAGTACAAGTGCTAAAGTAGATATTCCAAATTATTTTGAAAATTTAGATGATGATCTAAATGGCAAAACTGTTGGTATACCAAAAGAGTATTCTATTGATGGTACACCAATGGAAATAAGTCAGATATGGGAAGATGCTATCAAGGTTTTAGAAAAAAAAGGTGTTAAAATTAAAAATATTTCACTTCCTCATTCTAAATATGCACTTCCTACTTATTATATAATTGCACCTGCTGAAGCTTCCTCAAACTTAGCTCGATATGATGGGGTAAAATATGGTTTTAGATCTGATGAAATTGATTCTCTCGATGAAATGTATGAAAATACAAGAGCTCAAGGTTTTGGAAGAGAAGTAAAAAGAAGAATTTTAATAGGAACATACGTATTATCTGCAGGCTATTATGATGCATATTATCTTAAGGCGCAAAAAGTGAGAAAATTAATAGCCGATGATTTTAATAAAGCTTTTAAAGAGTGTGATTTTATAGTTACTCCTACTGCACCAAGTGCTGCATTTCCCTTAAATGAAAAACAAAATGATCCTATCAAAATGTATTTAAATGATGTGTTTACGGTTCCTGCTTCTTTAGCTGGTCTACCAGGTATTTCCATTCCCTTTGGGAAAGATAAAAATAATTTACCACTAGGTATTCAAATATTAGGAAAACACTTTGATGAACAACAAGTTTTTAATGCCGCTGTATCTCTAGAAAGATCATATGAATAATTTAATAAAAGGTGAAAAACATGATTGGGAGATGGTAATCGGTCTTGAAATACATGCTCAAGTAAAATCAAATTCTAAATTATTTTCTTCATCATCAACAAAATTTGGATCATCACCAAATAGTCAAGTGTCTTTAGTCGATGCTGCTATGCCAGGAATGTTGCCTGTTATTAATAAGTATTGCGTGGAACAGGCAGTAAAAACTGGAGTCGGTTTAAATGCTAAAATTAATAATTATTCTGTCTTTGATAGAAAAAATTACTTTTATGCTGATCTTCCACAAGGATATCAAATTAGTCAGTATAAATATCCAATTGTTGGAGAAGGAAAAGTTACAATTGATTTTAAAGATGGAACATCGAAAGATATTAGAATTGTAAGATTACATTTAGAACAAGATGCTGGTAAAAGTTTACACGATCAAAATCCTTCAAAAACATATGTAGATCTTAATAGATCTGGTGTTGCTTTAATGGAAATTGTTAGTGAGCCTGACATTAGAACGCCTGATGAAGCTGGAATGTATATATCCAAAATCAGATCAATTTTAATGTATTTAGATACATGTGATGGAAATATGCAAGAGGGTTCTTTAAGAGCAGATGTAAATATTTCAGTAAGAAAACCTGGAGATGAATATGGAACTCGGTGTGAAATTAAAAACTTAAACTCTATAAAATTTATTAAGCAGGCTATTAATTATGAAGCAAAAAGACAAATAGAAATATTGGAGTCTGGCGGTTCTATTGAACAAAACACAATGCTCTTTAATACATCTACTGGCAAAACTAGACCCATGAGAAATAAAGAAGAAGCTCATGACTATAGATACTTTCCTGATCCAGATTTATTACCACTAGAAATTTCTAAAGAAGAAATAGGAAAAATTAAATCATCAATACCAGAGCTTCCAGATGAGCTTAAGAATAAATTTATTGAGACTTATAAATTGTCTAATTATGATGCCTCAGTATTAACTGCAGAGAAACAAACATCTGATTATTTTAATGAAACAATTTACTCAGATTCAGAATTAAAAAATCATGCAAAAATAGTTGTAAATTGGATTACTTCTGAATTGTTTTCATTATTAAATAAAAATAATCAAGATTTAAATAACTCTCCAGTATCACCTGAAAACTTAGGACTACTTATAAAGTTAATTTCTACAAATGAAATTTCTGGCAAAATTGCAAAAGAAGTATTGGAAGATATGTTTTCTTCAGGAAAAACAGCTAGACAAATCGTAGATGAAAAGGGTTTGCAACAAGTTACAGATCAGGGTGAAATTGCAAAAGTTATTGATGAGGTCATTACAGATAATCCAAAAATGGTCGAACAGTATCTAGCAGGAAAAGATAAGTTATTAGGTTTCTTTGTTGGCCAAGCTATGAAATTAACTAAAGGAAAAGCTAATCCAAAAATGTTAAATGATATTTTAAAACAAAAATTAAATAAAAAAAATTAAACGTAAAGAATAGCATCTATAAGCAACAATTATAAATGTTAAAACTATCCAAATAATACTTCCTTTGTAATTTTCTGCTGCTCTCCAAATTCCAATAGAAATAAATATTGTCCAAATAAAAATAAAAATTTTTGAGATTAGCGCAAGATTAGTAAAATCTAAAAATGGTATTTGGGAAACAGAGCTATCTGTATTAAAAAAATAAATTTCAAGATTAAATATAATAAGCAAAACAATACCATTTAGTAGTTCACCAACTAACCAATAGGATTTCCAAAGTTTTATTTTTCCTTCAAAAAAATCTTTTATTATATTTGTATTAGTCATTTTATTTATCTTTAATATTATAATTATTCATAAAATTTTTAATAGAAATTCAACACTCTTAAATCATTTATTGGGTGTTTTTAATGTATAAGAGGTCCACAAAGAATGCCATTTAGCATAATTATCTTTTTTCTTATTACTGCCTTCAATTATAACAACACTTTCAATTAGATATTTTGTATTTTCTTTAAATAAATAATCAAAATATCCACCCTTGTTTGTTCTAACGTATTCTTTTCTAAAATAACCATTATTTAAACTCATAATTGAAACCTTATGATCACCTAGTATTTTATTTTTATATTCTAATAGAATTCTTTTACTTTCATTTAAATTTTTAAGAGGATTGTCTAAAAAAATTAATTCAAAGTCCATATTTGTATCGATATCATTACCATCAAAATTTTCCACGCTAATTAATGACTTTGCATATCTTTTATAACTTTCAAAAAATTTTTTTGGATAGTTATTTTCTCTATGTTTTTGAGCTAAATTTGGATATCCTTTCTCTCTTGTGAATATTTCAAATTTTACTAATTTGTTATATTCAACATACTTAGTAACTGATTCAATTTGTATTACATTTAATCCTTTGAAAGTTTTTTTAATATTAAGAGCTGGAATATCACCTAATCTACCTTTAATTTTTAATTTATTATCTTCAGCATACAGGAATGCAATTTTAAAATATTCTTTTGTAAATGGTATTGGTGACCCCTCAAAATTTTCTCCTATAAAGATATTTGACATAGCTTTTTCATTATTTGATAAGTGATATTTTTTTGGATCAATCCAAAATTCATGACATAAAGAGATTTTTGTTATTGAAGTTAAGATAATAATAAATATTAATCTTTTTAAAGTAAATTTCATCATGTTCTCTTATATAAAAATTATAAAATTATATCTATTTTTAATTCTAGTATGTTTTTTAAATTTATTTTCAACATCTTCTATTAGTCATGAAATTAAGCCATCTATTGCAGATTTTACTTATGATGAAAGTTATTTGAATTTTAAAATAAGATTAAACGCTGAATTGATATTATCTAATATTGATGCATCTACTGTTTCTAATACAGATTCTTCATCACTAAGTGAAATTTATGATAAATTTAGAATTTTAAGCAAAAAAGAACTTGAACAAATGTTTCAAAATTTTTGGAGTGAAATAAGTTCTAATATTGATATTAAAATTAATAATGAAACAAAGAAAATAAATTTAATTAAAACTGAAGTTGAAGATATAAAAAATTTTGAAATAAGTAGAGATACGCATGTTTATTTTAGAGTTTCATTGGATGAAAATTCTGAACAATTTAGATTTAGGTGGGTTAAAAACTACGGCCCAATTATTTTAAGAGAGAATAATAATAACAAATTAGAAGATGAATTAGTTACAGAATATTTGCAATCAGGAATTGAATCAAGTCAATTTTCATTTAAGGAAAATAATTTTAGTAAAACATTTAATAGCTTCGCAAAATTTTTTGTATTAGGAATTCAACATATAATTCCAAAAGGATTAGATCATATTTTGTTCATATTTGGACTTTTTTTATTTTCATCATCTTTAAAAAAATTAATTTCTCAAATAACTATCTTTACTATTGCTCATTCAATTACTCTTATATTTGTTTCTTTATCTTTAATGAGAATCAATCCTCAAATTGTTGAACCTATCATTGCACTTTCTATAGTTTATATCGGATTAGAAAATATTTTTAAAAAATATATAAAAGAATATTTAAGATATGTTGTAATTTTGTTTTTTGGATTACTTCATGGTTTAGGATTTGCATTAGTTTTAAGTGATATAGGGTATAGGAGTAGTGATTTATTTATAAATCTCCTCTCATTTAATCTTGGAATTGAATTTGCCCAAATATCTATAGTATTGGTTCTATATCTATTGATTGCGTTAAACTTTGCAAAAAATAAAAATTATAGAATATTTTTTCAAGTTCCATTATCTATATTAATATCTAGTATTGGGTTATATTGGTTTTTTGAAAGAATTAATTTTATATAATAAATTTGATAATTTATGTTCAGAATTTAAACAAAATACCTGCCATGCTTTCGGCACGTCTTTATATATAACTTTTGACTATTATCCCATTTAATCTCATGATATTGATCTTTATAATTTGATAAGTTGTACTGTAAAATTTATTAGTTTAACTGGTTAAATGAAATTGATATAGGAGATATCGATATTGAATATACAACAGGAGAGATGGGTGAGTGGCTTAAACCACAGGTTTGCTAAACCTGCGAAGGAAGTAATTCCTTCCGAGGGTTCGAATCCCTCTCTCTCCGCCACATAATATGTTTAAAGGAAGTATACCGGCTGTTATTACACCATTTATTAAAGATAAAGTTGATTATGATTCATTGACTAAAGTTTTAACACATTTAATAGATAATGGATCTCATGGACTTGTTCCATGTGGAACCACCGGAGAGTCACCAACTTTATTACATGGTGAACATAAAAAAATAATTGAAGAAACAATAAGAATTGCAGATAAAAGAATTCCTGTTATTGCTGGTACTGGCTCAAATAATACTTTAGAGGCTTTAGAATATACAGATCATGCTGAAAAATCAGGAGCAGATGCAGCACTTATTGTAACTCCATATTATAATAAACCAACTCAATCCGGATTATATGAACATTTTAAAAAAATTGCTGAAAAAACAAATATTCCAATAATAATTTATAACATACCAGGCAGATCAATTGTTGATATGTCTATTGAGACTATGATAGAGTTATCAAAAATTGAAAATATTATTGGAGTTAAAGATGCAACTAATGATCTCTTCAGGCCATTACTTACAAGAAAAAAAATGGAAAATAATTTTTGTTATCTTTCTGGAGAAGATGGAACTGCTCTAGCATATTTAGCGCAAGGTGGCCATGGCTGTATTTCAGTTACGGCTAATGTAGCTCCAAAATTATGTTCAGAAATGCACTCTGCATGGCAAGAATCAAATATTTCTAAAGCTCAAGATATTAATCTAAAATTAGCATCTTTGCATAATGCTTTATTTATAGAATCTAGTCCTGGTCCTGTTAAGTACGCTGCATCATTATTGGGTTTATGTTATAAAGATACTAGATTACCATTATCTGAAATTAAAGATGATACAAAGAAACTAGTTAAAAATTGCCTACAAGAATTAGAACTTATGTAAATGAAGATTATTGCCACTAACAACAGTGCTAATTATAATTTTACAATATCTAATAAAATAGAAGCTGGTATTGTATTAACTGGATCTGAAGTCAAATCCTTACGAGTTAATACTGGCTCTATTAGAGGCTCATATATTATAGAACAAAATGGAGAACTTTGGCTTTCTAATTCTTTTATAAAAAAATATCAAAATTCAAATGACAATAATTATGAACCAAGTAGAAACAGAAAATTATTAGTCACAAAGAAGGAATTAGATAAAATATCAGGATCAATTAAACAGGGAGGATATACAATAATACCAATATCATTATACTTTTCGGATAAAGGGCTTGCGAAGTTATCTTGCGGAATTGCAAAAGGTAAGAAGAAAATAGACAAAAGAGAGTCAATAAAACAAAGAGATTGGAATATAAAAAAGCAAAGACTACTTAAAAATAATTAACTATTTACTTTTAAAAAATCATCACTATAAGCCGATTATGGCAAGAATTACAGTTGAAGATTGTATTGATAAATTTCCAAGTAGATTCGAGTTAGTTTTAGTTGCCTCTAATAGAGCAAGAAAATTATATGCTGGAGAAAATCCAACAATAGAAATAGATAATGATAAAAATACAGTAATTGCACTTAGAGAGATCGCAGATGAAACTCTTACTATAGAGCAACTTAAAAATGATTTAATTGAAGAATATCAAACCAGTACTTTTAGCGAGGACGAAGATTTAAATGAAATAGAGGATAATAGTGATGAGACTCAATCTGAAACTAACGAATTACAAACCAGTAATCTAGATACCATTGAAACAGATCAAAATGATGAAAACGAAAATCAGCCTCTAGATGAAACATCTATTGAAACTTCACAAGATAATTTAGAAAATTCATCTGATGAAAATAAACTATAACAAATATAAAAAAGTTAGTTAAATTAAAATAAATAATTTAAATATTATTTATGCCTAAAGAAATTCACAAAGAAATAGAATTAATCACTTCATACCTCACAAATGAAGAAAAAAATAAAGTAAGACATGCATTAAAATTAAGTGAAGAAGCCCATAGTAATCAGTTAAGAAAATCAGGGGATCCTTTTATAACTCACCCTTTGGAAGTTGCAAAAATTTTGACTTCAATAAAATTAGATGCTGACTCAATAGTTGCTGGGCTACTTCACGATACATTAGAAGATACAAATTTAAATATAGATGAAATTGATAAAAATTTTGGATATCAAATAGTTGAACTCGTTGATGGATTAACAAAAATAAATAAATATTCATTAAAGGTTAACAACCAGAAATTTGGAGAGAATTATAAAAAGTTAATTTTAGCTACAACAAAAGACTTAAGAGTAATTTTAATAAAATTAGCTGATAGATTACATAATATGAGAACAATTCATTTTATCAAAGATGAAAATAAAAAAACTAGAATAGCTTTAGAAACTTTGGAAGTATTTGCTCCTTTAGCTCAACGATTAGGAATGAAAGAATGGCAAGATGAATTAGAGGATATTTCATTTGAAGTAATAAATCCTGATGCAAAAAAAACAATTATTGAAAGATTGGAATATTTAAAATCGATGGATGATAATATAATTGATGAAATTAGGTATGAATTAAAAAATATTTTTTTTCAAGAAGATTTATTTTGTAAAGTAGAAGGAAGAATAAAGTCTCCATATTCAATATGGAATAAAATAAAAAATAAAAATATTTCTTTTGAACAACTTTCAGACATTATGGCTTTTAGAGTCATTACTAATTCAACCAGGGAATGTTATAGATGCTTAGGTATAATACATAGACAATATCCATATATTCAAGGAAGATTTAAAGATTTTATCTCAGCCCCAAAATCAAACGGATACAGGGCTTTGCATACATCGATTATGGGGCCAAAAAATAAAAAAATTGAAATTCAATTTCGTTCAAACATTATGGAACAAATTGCAGATTTTGGTGTTGCTTCTCATTGGAAATATAAAGATCCAAAAAAAATAAAAGAAAAAGATGCAAAAGAATATAAGTGGGTCTATGACTTAGTTGACTCCATGAATTCTTCAGTTTCTCAGGATGAGTTGATTCAAAATTCAAAATTAAAAGTATTTCAAAACGATATTTTTGTTTTTACCCCAAAAGGAGATCTTATAGAATTACCTAAAAATGCTACTCCTGTTGACTTCGCTTATGCTATTCATAGTCAAATAGGTGATAAATGTGTAGCTGCTAAAATTAATGATAAGCTACAACCATTAAAAACAATTTTAAAAAATGGAGATCAAATAGAAATTATTACCTCAGAAACTTCCCAACCATCACCTTTATGGCAAAGATTTGCAGTAACAACAAAAGTTAAATCTCAGCTAAGAAGATTTTTTAGATTTAAGAAGAAAGAAGAGCATATAATTTTTGGTAGAGAAATTTTAATAAATTATTTTCAAAAAGAAAATTACGAATTTAATAAAAATATTGAACAAAAAATACTCCATGATTTTAAATATAAATCAAGTGATGAATTATATGCTTCAATTGGCTCAGGAGAAATTACAGCACTATCCGTTATTAAAAAAATTTATCCTGAGTTTAACTATATTCCAATTTCTAAATTCAGTGATAATAATCAAAATCCTATAAAATTAAAAGGATTAACAGCTGGAATGTCTTATCATTTAGCTGGCTGTTGTTCTCCTTTAAAAGGTGATAGTATAGTCGGTATAGTAACTGCTGGTATAGGTGTTGCTGTTCATACATTAGATTGTGACACTCTAATTTCATACCAAGATGCACCTGATAGATGGTTGAATATCTCATGGGA
Source organism: uncultured Alphaproteobacteria bacterium (assembly GCA_902610845.1). Classification (GTDB taxonomy): domain Bacteria; phylum Pseudomonadota; class Alphaproteobacteria; order HIMB59; genus CACPNW01. The sequence continues at coordinate 10,453 of CACLXJ010000018.1, forward strand.
TAATCAAAATAATTTAGATACAGTATCAAATTCAAGAATTGTTGTTGTAATATTTAATCAACCTGGGAGTCTTGGAAAGGTTACGACGGTTATAGCAAAAAATAATGGTAATATTTCGAACATTCTTTTTTCTGTTAGGAAACCTGATTTTTTTGAGATTATAATAGACATTGAAGTTAGAGACGCTAATCATTTACAAAATATAATTGCAGCATTAAGAATGGAGAAAGAAGTATCTTCTCTAGAGAGATTAAAAGGTTAAAATGATTTTTAGTAATGGAATAGATATTATTGATATTAATAGAATAAGAAGAGTAATAGACAAATATGGTAATAGATTTAAAAAAAGATGTTTTAGTGTGTCTGAAATAACAAGATCTGAAAAAAGATTAAACTCGGTAGAATCCTATGCAAAAAGATATGCTGCTAAAGAAGCTTGTGCTAAAGCTTTAGGTACAGGTTTGGCTAGAGGAGTATTTTGGAAAGATATTGAAGTTAATAATAACCAATATGGTAAGCCATTTATACTACTTCATGGTAAAGCAAAAGAAATTTTTAAAAATATGAATAGAAATTCTAATATGCAAATCGAAGTATCACTTTCTGATGAAAAAAAATATGCAATTGCAAATGTAACAATCTATGACTAAAAAAAAAAAAAATAGTTTTTTAGGTAATTTAAAATCAATACTTATAGCAATCTTTATAGCCTTATTAATTAGGTCATTTGTATTTGAACCATTCAATATTCCTTCAGGATCAATGAAACCAAATCTCCTTGTGGGAGATTTCATTTTTGTTTCAAAATATTCATACGGTTTTTCAAAACATTCTCTTCCATTTTCAATACCTTTGATACCTGGAAAAATACTTTCAAATACTCCTGAAAGAGGAGACGTAGTAGTTTTTAAAACTCCTGAAAATAATAGAACTGATTATATTAAAAGAGTAATTGGTCTGCCAGGTGATAAAATAGAAATTAAAAATGGTATTATTTTTATTAATGGATCAGAAATCTTAAGAAAAAAATTAAATGATTTTATAGATACAGATTACAAAACGAGTAATAAAAGAGTTAGAATGTATAACGAATATTTTTTCAATAAAGAAATTAATATTCTTGATATAACAGACAATGGTATAGCTGATAATACTCAAATATTTAATGTTCCAGATAATCATTTCTTTGTAATGGGCGATAATAGAGATAATTCACAAGATAGTAGATTTATAAGTACAGTTGGTTTCATACCTTATGAAAATTTAGTTGGTAAAGCGCAGTTTATTTTCTTTTCTCTAGAAAATGCAAGATTTTTACAGATATGGAAATGGCCGAACTCAATTCGATATGAAAGAATTTTTCAAAAAATTCAATGATAGATAGTAAAAAGCTCAAACTATTTGAAAAAAAGATAAATTATAAATTTAAAAATAATAAATTGTTAATTCAATCCCTAACACACCCAAGTTTTTATTTAGAAAATCAAAAAAAAATGAAAATTAATGAATTTGAAAGATTTGAATTTTTAGGTGATCGAGTACTGGGATTAATAATAGCAAATTTATTATTTTCAAAATATAAAAATTTTAATGAGGGTGATTTATCTAAAAAATATTCTTATTTAGTTCAAAAAAAATTTTTGTTTAAAATTTCACAAGAATTGCAAATAGAAGATGTCTTGCAATATAATTTTAAAAAAAAAAATAATAAAATGTTAAATTCAATTTTTTCAGATTCAGTTGAATCATTAATTGGGGGAATATTTATAGATGGGGGATATAAACCTTCATTTGATTTTATAAGTAAATTTTGGTCAAAATCTCTAGATATTGAAGTTTCTAAAACTTTAGACCCAAAAACATTATTACAAGAAATATCACAACAACTTTATAAAAAACTTCCTGTATATAAATTAATTAAAAAAGAAGGACAGCCTCATTCACCAACATTCACTGTTTCAGTTAAAGTTGTAAATTTAAATAAGATCAATTCAAAGGGTTCTTCAATAAGAGAAGCAGAGAGAAATGCTGCAGAAATTGCATTAAAAAAAATTAATGAAAAGAAAAATATTAAAAATTAGTCTTGTCGGTAAGACTAATGCAGGGAAATCAACTCTATTAAATAATCTTGTTGGAGAAAAAATTTCAATAACAAATAAAAAAATTAATACGACTGAAGACTTTGTAATTGGTATTGTTAATATTGAAAATACTCAACTAGTTATATATGATACACCTGGTATTAGCTTTATTAGAGATAATAAATCACAAAAAAATAAATTGAAGAAAAATTTATGGGAAGGCTTAAATCAATCAGATATAATTTTGTATATAATTGACTCAAAAAGAATTGAATTAAATGATTTAAAAAATGATTTTCCTAAACTTTATGAATTGAAAAAGAATATTTCAATTATTTTTAATAAAACCGATTTGATAAAAGCAGAAAATTTACTTAAGGATATAAAGTTAATTACAGAAAAATATAAAATTGAAAAATTTTTTAATATTTCAGCTAAAAATAAATTAGGTTTTGAAAATTTAATTGATTATCTTTTACAACAATCAAAATATGGAAAGTGGTTATATAAGGATGATGAAATCACAGACAAAGATGATATTTTTATCACCAATGAATGCACAAGAAATGAGATACTATCATTAATTCATAAAGAAATTCCGTATAATATAGAAGTAACTAATAATACTTTTAAATATTTGAAAAATGGACAGCTAAAAATAAAACAAGATATTATTATTAAAAATGACAGATACAAAAAAATATTATTGGGTAGAAAGGGATCTAAAATAAAAGATATTAGAATTAAAAGTCAAAAAGAAATTTCTAATATTTTAGATGTAAAAACTCATCTTTATATTAATGTTATTTCATCAGATGCAAAAAAAATTTAACGGCATACTTATACATTCAAAAGTTTTCAAAGATAATGATCTATTAATTAAATTTTTATCAGATACGGATGAGTTATTATCAGGAATTGTATACGGAGGAATTTCAAAGAAAAAGAAAAATATAATGCAACTTGGTTTTTTTTTAAATTTGGATGTGACATACATTGGGAATCGTCCACCATCAATAAAAGCTGAATTATCGAAACCTTATTTATCAAGTGTTATTAATGATAAATACAAACTAAGTTGCCTACTTTCTGTTGTGTCTTTAATTAATGTCTCAGTAATTGAGGGACAGAAAATAAACCAAATATATAAAATTTCTAAGGAGTTTTTAGAAATTATGATTAATAAAAAAAAATGGTTAAATTTTTTTTGTATCTACTTATTTGATTTACTTAAGCATATTGGATACGAATTAGATTATGTTAACAATAATAGATTGAAATATTTTGATACAGATACTTTAGAATTTAAAGAAAACTACTCAAACTTTACTATTGATTTTCCTCATCATCTTTTTGTGAATAATTCAAATGTTGAATTCGATTATAACTCTTTAAAAAATTTTTTTAAAATTTTTGAAATTATTTTTATCAAAAATCATTTATCAAACTTAAATCATAAATTGCCAAATCAGTATATTTTATTTAAGAAAAATATAATCAGTTTTTTAGAAAAAAATGAACAAAATAATTGAATCCAATTTAGATACTATTCTTAGTGAAAAATATCTTGCTTATGCAATATCAACTATTGTTTCAAGGTCGTTACCTGATGTAAGAGATGGCTTAAAACCTGTTCACCGCAGAATAATTTATTCAATGTATCAACTAAAACTTTTCAAAAGTTCAAGTTATAAAAAATGTGCTAGAATTGTAGGTGATGTAATGGGAAAATTTCATCCTCATGGAGATCAAGCTATTTATGATAGTTTAGTAAGGATGGCTCAGGATTTTTCTACGAGAATTACATTAGTAGATGGCCAGGGTAATTTTGGAAATATTGATGGTGATAATCCTGCAGCAATGCGTTACACCGAGGCAAGATTACAAGATTATACTAATTATTTTTTTGACGGCATAGAAGAAAATTCTGTAGATTTTAAAGATAACTACGATGGTCAAAACTTAGAACCTGTGGTTCTACCATCTCAACTTCCTAATATTCTAATTAATGGAGCAATGGGAATAGCTGTAGGCATGGCCACAAATATTCCCCCTCATAATATTGTTGAATTAATTGATGCATTAAAATTAATAATAAAAAAAGATAAAACTTCACTAACTGAAATTTTAAAAATTATTAATGGACCAGATCTTCCAACAGGTGGTGAAATAATTTTAGACAGTAATGAAAAAAAGCAAATTTATAAGAATGGCAAGGGCTCATTTAATATTAATGCTAAATATCAAATAGAAGAATTAAAAAATGGTTTGTATCAAATCATTATTACTGAAATTCCATATCAAGTTAATAAAGTTAAGATAATCGAACAACTTGCTAATAATATAAATAATAAAAAACTACCTCTGGATGATGTAGTTGATGAGTCTGATGAAAATATTAGAATAGTTTTAAAACCAAAGACTAGAAATATTGATGCAGGAAAATTAATGAGCTTATGTTTTAAATTAACTGACTTATCTATTAAGTACTCTTGTAATTTTAATGTATTAATTGATGGAATAGAACCGAAACAAATTGGAATTATTGAAATACTTTCTAATTTTTTAGATCATAGAAAAGTTACCATTAAAAGAAAATCAAAATTTAATATAGAAAAAATTAAAAAGAGACTAGAAATTCTTCAGGGTTATCAAATTGTCTTTAAAAATTTAAATTCTATAATAAAAACAATAAGAACTAAGGATAATCCCAAAAAAGAATTAATAAAAAAATATAAATTATCAGATTTACAATGTGAGTCAATTTTAAGTATGCGTTTAGGATCTCTTAGAAAGATTGATGAAAAAAATATTAAAGATGAAATCCAAAAATTAAATCAAGAGTTAAAATATCTTAATAAATTAATAAAAGATAAAAAAACTTTAGATAAATTTATAGTAAGTGAATTAGATCTTATAAAGAGTGATTTAGAAACTGATATAAAGGATAGAAAATCTTTAATTTCATCCAAACAAAATAATGATATTGATATTAGTATTGATGAATTTAAAGAAATTGAAAAATTCAGTGTTATTATTAATAAAGATTTTCAGCTCAAGAGAATTAAAGAGATAAGTGATGAAAAGGAAATTGAAAAAATGAAAAAAGAAAATCTATTTTCAGTTAATTTAAATTCAAATCAAAAAATACTTTTGTTTGTTTCTTCTGGTAAAGTTTACACGATAGATCCAAATATTTTACCAGGCGGAAATAGTAATCCTAAATCATTTATTTATTTTGTTGATAGTATGCCGAATGATAAGGTTACTGGATTACTTTCATCAATCGATGAAGAACTCTTAATTGTATCCAAAAACGCTAAAGGATTTATTAGTAATACTGAATCTCTTGTCACTAACCAAAAGAAAGGTAAGCAATTATTTAATTTAAAAAATAATGATGTCGTAATTAAAGTATTAAATCTTACAAAAAAACATATAGCTTGTGTTACAAAGTTGCAAAAAATGCTAATTTTTGAAATAGATGCTTTGCCAAAATTACAAAAGGGTGGAGGGGTTCAATTAATTAAAATCAAGAAAGATGATTTTTTATCAGATGTCACTCAATTAACCATCGAAGATGGTTTAGAATGGAGCACTGGTTCTAAAAATAGAAAGTTAGAAGATGTCGCGTTCTGGATTGGGAAAAGAGCTCAGGCTGGTAAAAAAGTTCCTAAATTTTTCAATAAAAATCAGAAATTTACTGGTTAATTATATTTATTTAAATATATTCAACTTTAATATTATTTTTTAATCATAATGATGAAAAATCTTTCTAACTTTTTGAATATTATAAATAAATACTCTGGGTATTTATGCGCTTTTATTGTTGTCCTTATGGTCATTAATGTTTTCTTAGTAGTCATATTAAGATATTTATTTGGAATCAGCTTTATATGGATGCAGGAAACTTATGTTTGGATGCATGCATATATTTTTATGATTGGTGCAGGTTTTACATACTTAAATGATGATCATGTAAGAATTGATATTATTTATAGAAATTCATCAAAATTATATAAATCTATTGTAGATTTAGTCGGTAATATTTTTTTATTATTACCCTTTCTATATCTCATTTGGTCTTATAGCTTTCCCTTTGTTTACAAATCTTGGCAAATGAATGAAGTATCAAGAGAAGCTGGCGGTTTGACAATGATTTATTTATTAAAACTAGCTATTTTAATTTTTGCTTTTCTTTTATTTATCCAAGTTGTCTCCAAAATTATTAATAATTTTTTAAACCTGTATTCGAATGAGTCCTGAAATCTTAGCAATAGTAATGTTTTTAACAACATTGTTATTTTTATTATTCGGTTTTCCAGTTGCTTTTACTTTGGCAGGTTCATCTTTAATTTTTGCTTTTATAGGAGATCTATTAGGAGTTTTTAATTTTAAGATGCTTCTTTTCTTTCCACAAAGAATTTATGGCGTTATGATTAATGAAGCTCTAGTTGCAGTACCTTTATTTATTTTCATGGGAGTCATGCTGGAAAAAACCAAAATAGCGGCAAAACTTTTAGAGTCCATTGGTGATTTATTTGGCTCTGTAAGAGGTGGTTTAGGAATTGGCGTGGTTTTGGTAGGCATGTTATTGGCAGCTTCAACAGGTATAGTTGGAGCAACAGTGGTAACAATGGGCATGCTAGCTTTACCTACAATGCTAAAAGCTGGATATGATGAAAAAATAGCTACTGGAACAATTTGTGCCTCTGGAACACTTGGACAAATAATTCCTCCATCAATTGTTTTAATACTACTTGCTGAAATGTTGCAAGGGGCTAACGAAGAAGCTGGTCTGTTGAGAGGTGATTTGGCCCCATTACCAGTTACAGCAATCGATTTATTTGCTGGTGCATTATTACCCGGATTAATGCTTGTAGGATTTTTTATTATTTATATTTTGTTTATTGCAAGAATAAAACCCCAAGATTTGCCTGTAAAAAAAATAGACAAACCTAGATTAGAAATTTGGAAAACTGCTTTTTTTGAAGTTTTACCTCCTATATTTTTAATATTAGCTGTACTCGGTTCAATTTTTTTAGGTATAGCTACACCTACTGAGTCAGCTTCAGTAGGAGCAGTTGGAGCTGCAATACTTGCATTATTAAGGAGAGATTTAAATTTAAAAAATATTTCCGATGCAGCGATTACTACTGTAAAAATGAGTTCGTTTGTATTTATTATTTTAATTGGTGCTTCGATGTTCTCACTTGTTTTTAGAGGTTTTCAAGGAGATGAAATGATAAGTAATTTTCTAACAAATATACCTGGTGGTGAATACGGTGCTCTAATTATTGTTATGTTAACTATTTTTATCTTAGGATTTTTTTTAGATTATATTGAAATAATATTTGTTATAATTCCTCTTGTAGGACCTGGCTTAATTGCCAATGGAGCTGATCCATTATGGCTTGGAATTTTAATCTCTCTTAACTTACAAACTAGTTTTTTAACCCCACCATTTGGATTTTCATTATTTTTCTTAAGAGGTGTGGCTCCAGAAAATGTTAAAACATCAAATATTTATAGAGGTGTAATTCCTTTTATATTTATACAAATTTTTGCAATTCTCTTAGTCTTTGCTTTTCCAGAAATTGCAACTTGGCTACCTAGACTTATTAACTAAAAAGAGGTCTTAAATAAGACCTCTTTTTTATATTATTTCAAATTATACTGAATCTGGAAATTTGAATGGCAAATCTCTAATACGTGAGAATTCTTGCTCACCTTTAGTAAACCATTCTTTAATTACCTTTCTAAATGACAGTAAATGATTTGATAAAGATTTTGTTTCTGCATTAATAGATCCTCTTTCAAATACAACTTCACCAGCAGCATTACCAAGAGCTACTAATACTTCATCAGGAAAAGTTTTAATCTGTACATTATGTTCATTTACAAGTCTTTGTAATGCTGGTCCATTAATTGCTTGGAAACGACTAAATACAGTCATATTAAAAGATTTTGCAAGATCATCAATCAAACTTTGAGTGTCAGCATCAAGTGACTCCCAAGTTTTAAGATCAATTGATAAATCTAAAAGAGTAGATGGCTCATGCCAACCTGGTCCATAATAGTATTTTGCTGCTTGATATAAACCTGCTCCTAAGTCTGCAGCTGGACAAATCCACTCTGCAGCATCTACT
>CACLXJ010000019.1 GCA_902610845.1 uncultured Alphaproteobacteria bacterium
AGAGTAAAAAAAGTTGAAGATAAAATTAAAATCAATTCCTATGAAGGTTATATCAGACAAATTATTGGATGGAGAGAATTTATTCGAGGAATCTATCAAAATTACGATAAAAAATTAGAAGAAAATAATTTCTTTAAACATAAAAATTCTCTTACTAACAAATGGTATGATGGCACAACAGGATTAGATCCATTGGATCATTCTATAAAAAATGCTCAAAAATATGGATACACTCATCATATAGAGCGATTAATGATTTTATGCAACATAATGAACTTATGTGAAATTAAACCTAATGAGGTTTATAATTGGTTTATGGAAATGTTCGTTGATAGCTCTGATTGGGTAATGTCACCTAATGTTTACGGAATGGGATTGTTTAGTGATGGAGGTATATTTAGTACCAAACCTTATATTTGTGGTTCAAGTTATTTTATGAAGATGATGAATTTTAAAAGAGGTAATTGGAATGATATAATGGATGGTTTATATTGGCGTTTTATTAATAAAAATAGAAAGTTTTTTCAATCTAATCCACGTTTAAATATGATGGTCAATATTTACGACAAAATGAATTCTGAACGAAAAAATAATATTATTAAAAAAGCAAATCAATTTATTCGTAATAATACTTATTAATGGATAAATTCGATGTTGTTGCAGCAATAATTATAAAAAATAATAAGTTTTTCATTGCTAAAAGAAATAGAAATAAACATATGGGTTTAAGTTGGGAATTCCCTGGGGGAAAAGTAGAAAAAGGTGAGACTTTTGAAGCAGCTTTAAAAAGAGAAATAAAAGAAGAATTAAATATAGATATAGATATCAAAAATAAACTTGGTGAAGAAAATTACCAAGATGAAAAAATAAATGTAAGATTACATTATTTTATATGCTCTCATATTAATGGTGAAATTAATTTAAGTGAACATGAGGATTCAGCTTGGGTTACAAAAAATGAATTTAAAAATTATAATTTTGCGGAAGGAGACAGCGATATTATAAATTTATTATAACAACTAATTAGAAAATCTTGTAAATCCTTAATTTCTCTCTATTTTTTTCAAAAAATTTATTTTATTTAATTTTAATGATAAAGATCCTTATTTTATGAAAGTTGATAAAGATCAAATTTCGGCATGGGGCGTACATGCTCTTACAGGTTCTGGTGCTATACTCGGATTTCTTGCATTAATCTCAATATTAAACAATGATCAAACTGGGGCTTTCTTATGGTTAGGCCTAGCATTACTGGTTGACGGGATAGATGGAACATTGGCAAGAAGAGTAGGGGTAGAAGAAAAAGCTCCTAACTTAGATGGAATTATTTTAGACAGTATAGTTGATTATCTTAACTATGTAATAAACCCTGCTCTAATGATTTATTGGTTTCAATTAGTCCCAACTGGTTTTGAGATTATCATGCCTGCAATAATATTTGGAGTTTCTTTATATACTTTCATAAATGTTAATATGAAAACTGATGATTATTATTTTAGAGGATTTCCAGCTATTTGGAATATTGTTGTTCTTTATTTTTTTATTTTAGGCTCAAATGTTTGGATAAATCTTATAGTAATAATTATTTTATCAATCTTAACGTTTATTCCATTAAAATTTGTGCATCCATTAAGAGTAAAATCTTATCGAAATTTAACAATATTTTTCACTATTATCTGGTCTGCTACAACTTTAAGATTGGTAACTAAATCTGAAATTAATTTAATTATAAATGACACATTAGTCTTAATAATTTGGCTAATTTGTTCAGGTTATTTTTCATATATTTCCCTTAATAAATCACTTAAAGACTTCAGTTAATAAATTATTAAGTATTTTTTTCATATTATGCATTTTTTGCATATCTATCTATATCTATAATCAATTTTAAATATTAACAAATTTAATTAATAAAAATTATCGTTCATTTTGAGCATCTCAAAACGGAAGTAAACGAAAGTTGAAGGAACGCATGCAAGTTATTAAATCGTTCAATCTGTTAATTCAGATCGGAAGTAAGTTCAAACTGAAGGAACGCGGATATTATTTTAAAATCCATAGCTAAGCATGAAAGATAGCAGATAGAAGGAGCTGTTATTAAATATGATAGATTTTAAGTTTGGATTTTTTAATAACTTTTTTAATTCATTTTAAAAAAATATGTTTAATGAAATGTATCAATCTGAAAGTGTAATCAGAAATCACTATAATAATATCAATGAGTGGTTAGAAAAAATGACTGCTAAAGTGATTAATGAAAAAAATGCTGAGGCAGAGACTCATTTTAGAAATATTGGAATAACTTTCTCAACTAATAGTGAAACTGCAAGAGAAAGAATAATACCGTTTGATTTAATTCCTAGAATTTTTACTTTTAGTGAATGGTCTAAATTAGAAAAAGGAGTAATTCAAAGAGCTAAAGCCCTAAATGCTTTTTTGGCAGATATTTATAATCAAGGAGAAATAATAAAAGCTAATATTATACCTAAAGAATTAATTTTTAAGAAAAAATCCTATGAAGTTGCTATGGTTGGTTACACACCACCTAGATCAATTTACAGTCCAATTATAGGTATAGATTTAGTGAGGACAAATCATAACGAATATTTTGTATTAGAAGATAATTGTAGAACACCTAGTGGAGTATCATACATGTTAGAAAATAGAGAAATAATGATGAGAATGTTTCCAGATTTATTTCATACAAATCGAGTTACACCTATTGATGATTATCCAACAAGATTACTTCAAACATTAATGAGTTTAGCCCCTGTAAAATGTAGCACTTCTGAACCTGTATGTGTTCTTCTTACACCAGGTCCATTGAATAGTGCTTATTATGAACATAGTTTTTTATCGGATCAAATGGGTATCGAAATGGTCGAATCTACTGATTTATTCGTTGAGGGTGAATTTCTTTACATGAAGACAGTGGATGGTCCTAAAAAAGTAGATGTTGTGTATAGAAGAATAGATGATGATTTTTTAGATCCTCTTTGTTTCAATCCCAATTCAGTAATTGGTATACCAGGTATTATGGATGTTTACAGAACTGGAGGAGTAAATATCTGTTCTGCTCCAGGTGCAGGGATAGCAGATGACAAAGCAATTTATATTTATGTTCCTGAAATGATAAAATTTTATTTAGGAGAACAACCAATATTAGAAAATGTTCAAACATGGAGTTGCGATATTGATGATGATCTTAATTATGTATTAGATAATTTATCTGATCTTGTTGTAAAAGAAGTTGATGGTTCTGGAGGATACGGAATGTTAATAGGTCCAAAATCCTCAAAATCCTTAATTGAAGAGTTTAGAAGAAAACTATCTACAAATCCTAGAGGATATATTGCTCAACCACTTTTAGATTTATCCTTTTCACCAACGCTCATTAAAAATCAAGTTGAAGGAAGAAGAGTAGATTTAAGACCTTTTTGTTTAATGGGAGAAAATGCTCAATTAAGTTCAGGAGGATTAACAAGAGTTGCAATGAATGAAGGATCTTTCGTAGTTAATTCAAGCCAAGGAGGGGGAGTTAAAGATACATGGGTTTTAGCAGAATGAGATATAATGTTAAGTAGAACTGCTCAGTATCTTTATTGGATTAGTAGGTATATGGAGAGAGCTGAAACTAATGCAAGACTTCTAGATGTTGGTTACAGAATGTCATTATTTCCTAATCCTAATGGTTATAATAATGAATGGGAATCCGTTCTTGCTGCAGCCGGTGCAATAGAAGGATACAAAATAAAATATAATATTATTGAACAAAAAAAAGTTGAAGATTACTTATTCTTTGATGAAGATAATCCATCTTCAGTTTTTAATTGTATTCTTAATGCGAGAAATAATGCATTAGTTGTAAGAACTTCCTTCACACCTGAATCTTGGTTAGCAATTAATAAAACTTATCAGGAAATTTTAAAATTAAAAAATAATAATTTTTATGCATCAGACTTACCAAACTTAACTGAATGGACAATTGAGCAAGTAAATTTATTTAGAGGTTCTTTAAGTTCTTTATTAAGAAATGATGGTTATAATTTTCTTTATTTAGGATTATTTGTTGAAAGGGCAGATAATTCAGCAAGATTATTAGATGTTAAATATTTTGTTTTACTTCCTAAACCTCAATACATAGGTGGTAATATTGACAATATGCAATGGAGTATCCTTCTTAGATCATTATCATCATTTAATGCTTTTCGATGGGCCTATGATGGAAATGTTACCTCAACTAAGATTGCTGATTTTTTAGTTTTAAATAGTGATTGTCCAAGATCTCTAAGTTTTTGTATTCAAAATATTGTGAAACACTTAACTAACTTAACTTGCAGTCCAGAGAAGGTAAGTAAAATTTATAATACTTTAAAAGATTTAAATATTAAAATTCAAGAAGAGAAAATTGAATCTATTGTTGATTTTGGCCTACATGAATTTGTTACACAATTTATTAATAAAATTTCGAGCGTAGATTCAGACATTCAAAAGGAGTTTTTTAACTAATGGAAATAATAATTGAGCATACAACTAAATATGAATATAAAAATCCTGTAGCTGGTCTTATACAATCTACAAAATTATATCCCTCTGAATATAATGGTTTAAAAATTTTAGATTGGAATGTTCATCATGACTCAGCTGAAAAATCTGCAATTTATAAAGACGGAGAAGCAAATAATATACAAAGTTTTACTAGTTTAAAAAAAGTCAAAAAAATTCAGTTTACTGTTCTTGGTAAAGTAGAAACTTTTGATACAAAGGGAGTCTATTCTAATCCTGATGATAAATTAGATCCCACAGTTTACTTAAGAGATTCAAAATTAACTATCCCTGATGTTGATATTAAAAATTTGGCATTAGAAGCTAAAAATGGTTTTAACGAAGAAGAAAGATTACTTATTTCTCATAATTTAATGAATTTAGTAAGAGAAAAAGTTGAATATAAACCTCTTTCAACAAATAATGAAACAACAGCTCAGGTAGCTTATAATCAAAAAAAAGGTGTCTGTCAGGATCAAGCACACATTATGGTATCTGCAGCTAGATCAATCAATATACCAGCTAGATATGTAAATGGTTATATGCATAATAATTCACATTCATCAGAATTTCAATCAACACACGCATGGGCAGAATTTTTTATAGATGATCTTGGTTGGGTTGGTTTTGACCCTACAAATGGTTGTAGCCCAGATGAAAGATATATTAGGGTATCTTGCGGCCTTGACGCAAGTGAAGCTGCGCCTATAAAAGGAGTTTTCTACGGACATAATGGTCAAAACAATTTGATTGAAAACTTAGATATACACGTTCAAACACTTGAAAATAATTCTCAACAATAAAAAAATTTGTTAATATTCTAAAATAAATAAGGAAAATATGTACCAAAACAAAAAACAACTACAATTTATATGGATCTTTAAACCTGAACTTTCAGATGTTGCAAAGCGAGTAGCTGAAGATCATGTTAAATGGATGAATGAAACTCACACTAAAAAAGGAGAAAAAGCTCTAATAGTATTAAATTGGTCAATAGGACCTGAATTTAAAGAAGGAGCTGAGACAGGAAATATGGCTCTTATCTTAACCGAAATTTACGAAAACCAGGAAGGAATAGACGATCACTTTAAACAAGCTCAAAATAACGAAAGTTATTTTAGAGATGATTTAGACGAATTTTCAAAAAATTGTGAACAAAGAGTTACCATTCATTCATCTGATGTCATTCAATCTATGTAAATAAGGAAGAAACATAGATTTATATTTAATTTTTAAAAATCATTTTCACTATAATCAATAAAGAGCTTTATTTTATATATTTGCTAGCCTATTTAAGTGTAATGGAAATTGAAAAAATCTTTAAGAATTTAATTTTAGCAGATTTTATTGTTATTATTTTAATGGTTATATCATCTATGTATCAACCATCTGAAATTTCTAATCTTTATGAAAATTTAAATGATGGGTTATTATCTAATTTTGAAAATTTTTCTAGAATAGTATCAATAAGTTTATTCTTTTTATATCTATTTACTTTAAATCTACTTTATCGATTTATCCCTTATGGCAAACCAATTTATTTATTTTTAGTAGTAGCTGGTATAGTTCTTAATTATTTTAGTGGTTCTGTTATTTATACTGCTTTTAGTGGTATGCTCGATCAAATTGGTGGATTAATTAGTGGGGCAATTTTGATTCTTTTATATTTTTCACCAATTAAAGATAATTTTAGATAAGAAATAACTTAGTTTTCTGCTAACAATTCAATATTTATGTATTTTTTTTTAAAAAATAGTTAAAATATATCAATAGGTTGGTCAAAACCCTTGTAAAAAAAAGACCATAAATTTGATTATGGTTAAAACATTAGCTAAAATTATAATTGGTTTATTAAGCTTATGGGCATTAGCATTTATAATTGCAGAGATTATGGGTGTAACTATCTATTTTCCATTTACTATAGTTGAAAAACAAGAAATACCATATCATAGAATTACTTCAATCAGATTAGCTGTTTTTCTAACTTTTGCTTACTTTAGTTTTAGATATCTTTTTTTTCAATCAGAAAAACTTTATCCTATTCAGTTTTTAGAAATTTATATTAAATCTTTTACAATTTGTTGTTTATTCGTTTTTTATAGCAGTCAAGTTGAATTTAGAGAATACTATTTTATTTTATTCTTTTTTATAGTTTCATTAATCTTACATTTTGCATCAAGAAATAAAATAAGAAGTTATTTTAATTAAAACAAGCGGTTATTAAACCGCTTGTAATTTATTAGTAACCTTCAAATATTGTTCTAAGAATTATTAAAACGAGTCCAACTAATGGAAACATAACTCCTCTTATATTTGGAGTGGTTCCGTAATTGTTTACTAGGTTAAAATATCTGACTAAAGAGCTAATTAAGGCAATTGCCATAAGCATAAACAAAAATGAATACCAAAATTTATATTGTACAACATTTTCTTCATAAGTATTGCCAGTAACATCAAAAGTTAACAATATAGACATTAATAACATTGTTAAAAATACCGCACCTAATGGACCTCTAAAAACTAATTTTGGCTCCTCATTCGAAAAACCTAATTCATTAAAAAATTTATTGTTGAAATAAAATTGATAGATAATAAATAAATTAAAAAGCATAAATAAAACATGGAATGTAAATGCCATTGTTCCACCAGCTTCTAAAATATGTTGTGCCATAAAGACTCCTTTTTTTGTTTATTTATCAAAAAAGTAATGATTCTATTAAAAAAATTATTAATATATGTTTATGAAAAATATTTTAGTTACAGGTGGCTCCGGTAAAGCTGGTAGAGCAACAATTAAATTACTTTTAGAAAAAAATTATAATGTATTTAATGTTGATTTTGTAAATAACTCTGAATTGGATGTTCCCTTTACAAAGGTTGATTTAGAAGATTTTGGTGATGCTATGGAAGTAGTTTCTGAAATTGACGACCGCATAAATGGTATAGATGCAGTAATTCATCAAGCAGCTATCCCAGCCTCTGGTTTGGAAGCAAATCATAAAACTTTTAGAGCTAACACGCTTAGTACTTACAATATTTTCCAAGCTTCAAAAGTCATGAAAATAAATAATATTGTATGGGCTTCAAGTGAGACAGTTCTTGGCTTACCTTTTGATACATATCCACCTTATGTTCCAGTAGATGAGGAATATGAACCACGTCCAGAATCAAGCTACTCACTTTCAAAAGTAATGGGTGAAGAAATGGCAAGACAGTATTGCAGAAGGAATCCTGAAATGAAAATATTTGGACTTCGCTATTCAAATATAATGGAAAAGCATGATTACAAACAATTTCAATCATTTCAAAAAGATCCATTTTTAAGAAAATGGAACTTTTGGGGATATATTGATGCTAGAGATGTAGCTCAAGCCTGTCTCTTAGCTATGGAAAGCTATTTAAAAGGTGCGGATAATTTTATTATAGCTGCAGATGATACTGTTATGGAAGAGAATAATAAATCTCTTCTAGATAAAGTCTTTCCGAATATTAATATCAAAGGAGAGATTGGAAAAAATAAAACATTGTTAAGCAATGAAAAAGCAAAAAAAATTTTAGGATTCAAACCAGAATATTCTTGGAGAAAAATTAATTAAAATTCTAAACTCATTATGCCATTTTTATCAAAAGTAATTGGAATTGGATTTGATATTTCTCCAATAAAATTGCCATTTTGATCATCATGTAAAAAAGCCATAAAGAAATAACTATTATCTTTTTCGATAACTCTACCAGCATAAAGTTCTATTTCAGTATCTGCTGTTAAGTAGGGACCTGGTGCTATTTTCCATGGACCTTCAAACTTATCAGCAATTAAATAATGTGTACCTCGTCTTGTTGGGCCATTATAGTTTTTCTTGAATTCATCGGACCAGTCTTCAGGATGATTACAAAATAAGCAATACCATCTATCTTTAACTGTAAATATTTGTGGAACTTCCAATTGACTAAATAAACCCCCAAATAAAGGTTTTGTAGATTGCCACTCATAAAGATCATTAGACTCTGCCATACCTATAACTCCACACTTATATGGATCATTATTTATCGATGCTCTTGCAGTATACGCCATTAAGAATTTATTTTCGTATGGATGTTTCATAACCCAAGGATCACGCATAGCTCGATCTTTCCAATAATTATCTTTTTCTAATTCTTGATAAATATTGTTATCTAAATCTAAAGCTAATCCATTTCCGCATCTACTAAAAGAGTAGGGTGTTTCACCTATTGCATGTCCAATTCTTTGTTTGCTTCCATTTTCTCTTTTTTTTCTTCCAGTATAAAAGTAATGCCACTTATTATTATTTTTAATTATTGACCCTGTCCAAGTTGTATAATCATCAAAATTTTCATTATCAGAAGGAGCAAAAACTTCTCCATGATGTTTCCAATTAATTAAATCTTTTGAGGTAGCTAATCCATGAGTAACATTATTATGTCTAAGATTAGGATTTTTTAGTGATTTATCTGCTTGAAGAAAATAACAATACCAAATATCGTTATCATAACTTAACCAAAAATCCCAAATCCATTTTTCTTTAAGTTTGATCAATTTAATTCAAAGAAACTTCTGCAATAGAGGCAGTATCTTCCAAATATAAATATAATTTTTCATTGTAATAAATCATATCTCTTATTCTTTCACCAATATGAACTCTTTCAATTTTTATATCATTGGCATAACCAGTTCTAACTTTATTTGGAGTTGTAATATTTCTATTATTATAATCATATTCAAAAAAATAAAGTGATTCATCTTTCATTGACGCTACTACGTAATTATTATCTTGATTTAAACCAACTATTTGAGAAATCCCTATAGATGGATCAAAATAAATGAGAGGTTCAATAAAATTATATTCAGAATGAGATTTATGTAGTGGATACTTTACATACTTTTTTTTGTTATAAGGTGCATTTTTTCCTCCATAATGTTCTCCATATGAAGAGATAGCCCATCCATAATTAGATATTTTATTGTTATTCAATTTTATTAAATTGATTTCATCACCACCTTCAGGACCATGCTCTGCCTCTAGTAAGAAATTATTTTTTTTATTATGGTATAAGCCCTGAGGGTTTCTATGCCCCATACTTACAACTTTATAATTTTTTGTTTTTTTATTTATTTCAATAATTTTACTAAATATACTATCTACTTTTTGAGCTCTAAATCTACTTCTAAAATCACCAGTAGAAAAAAATAGATTTTTATCATCAACATTTATTATTCTTCCTCCAGATTGATGAGCATTAAATTCACCATCAATATTATCATAAAAATGAACGCATTCATCAGATGTAAAAAGATTTTCAAATATAATAAGTTTGTAATCCATTTTTCCATGTAATAAACTTGTATTCCAGCAATTTTCTTTTACCTCTCTTGTGTAAGATACATAAATTTGACCTTTATAAATATTAATATCTTTAATAGAGAACCATCCACCTTCCAACCAATCAAAATCATGTATTCTTGATTTTTTAAACTGCTCTTCACCTATAAATTCACTGATATTTGTTTTTATTTGTTTAAGATATAAATTATTATTAATATCTTTAATTTTGTTATCAGAATATGCCAAAACACCACTAGCTGATATTAAAATTAAATTATCATTATATGTCTCAATATAACCACTTCCTGGAAATTGGTTAGCTATTCCATATAATAATATATTATTTTGAGGACTATAAACTCTAATATTGATTTTATTGTTTGAAAAGCTGTGATCAGGGTTAAATGAATATTCTAAATTACTATTATTATTTTTAATGTTCAAATCAAATTCATAAGGGTCAAATTGCTCTAATATTTTTGTAAATATTTGAGAATTATAATCTGCTTCTATATTATCATCATATAAATCTTTGTAGGCATCTTCAAATAATGTTTTTTGACCTCTAAATTTATTACGTTCTTTTTTGAGATCTTTGATTTGTGTCTTTAAGTCGGTCGTATTTTTATGAAATAAAATATACTTATATACAAATTCATTTATATTATTGTTAAATTGCTTATTTACATATGCAAAATCGAATAAATAATTAAAAAAAAGAAAAACAAATATTAGAATAATAAAAAAATTTCTTAAAATTTTCATTCAATAAAAATTAACAAATAACAAACTTTATTTCAATATTTTTCATAAATTAAATTTGGTTTTTTAACTTATTTGAATTTAAAAAATGGGATACATTTTGTGAGCTGATTTTAGCCATATTCTCCCTTGCTTCAAAGGTAGCACTTCCATTGTGAGGTGAAAGTAATACATTCTTTAATTTTAAAAATTTACTATTAATTTTTGGTTCCATATTAAAAACATCTAACGCCGCTCCGGCTATTAAATTTCTTTTTAAAATATCTAATAAATCATTTTCATTAATTACAGATCCTCTTGAAATGTTTACCAATATAGCTGAAGGTTTCATTACATTTAAAATACTTTTATTTATTAAATTTTTTGTTTGACTACCTCCAATACAAGTAATCATCATTATGTCAATTTCTTGAGCCATATCTTTTAAATTTTTGAAAAATTTGTAATTTAATTTTTTTTTATTTGGACCATAATAAAATATTTTCATGGAAAGAGATTTTGCTCTTTTAGAAAATGCTTTACCTATTTCACCCATACCCACAATTCCTACTGTTTTCTTAGTAAGGCTATTTGTTAAATCAAAAGGTTTTTTATTCCATTTTTTTTTCAAAACAAAATTATGTGCTTTATTTATTCTTCTTGATAAAGTTATCATGAGACCAAGTGCTAAATCAGCAACATCATTAGTAAGAACTTTAGGTGTATTTGTTATAACTATTTTATTATTTTTACAATAATTCAGATCTACACCATCATAACCGACACCAAATACTGAAACTATTTTTAGATTTTTAAATTTTTTAAGAAATTTTCTATCAGTCTTAAAGCCCCCAGTGACAATAATTCCTTGATATTTGCTAAAATCAATTTTGCTATTCAATTCCCATAAGCAATCAACGCTAAAATCTTTTTTATAAACGGGTATGAAATCCTTAATAACAATATCAGTAATTAAAATATTTAATTTCATATTAGGAATAAATTAATCTTTACTTGAAGTAGCCCAAAGATTAATTTTTTCTTCTTTTGCATATTTGTTTATTTCATTTAATTCTGATTTACTAAAATTTAAATTATTTTGACTATCTAAACATTCATCTAATTGCTTTACAGTTCTTGCTCCAATTAAAGCAGATGTCATAGTTTGATGCCGTAAGACCCATGATAGAGCCATTTGTGGTAAAGATTGACCCCTTTTTTTTGCTATTTTTGTCAATTCTTTAATTTTTACTAAGTAGCTCTGAGTAATCATTTTTTTATCAAGAGATGAATTATCTGAAATTCTAGATACTTTAGGTATAGTTTTCAAATATTTTCCAGATAACATGCCCTGTGCTAATGGAGAAAAAGCAATACAACCAATACCTAATTTTTTAAGTGTATCTAAAAGATCTTTTTCAATCCACCTATTAAGCATAGAATAAGAAGGTTGGTGAATTAAACAACTAATTCCTCTTTGTTTTAAAAGTTTATTAATTATTATTGTTTGTTTAGAACTATAAGAAGAAATCCCCACATATAGTGCTTTTCCTTGATTAACAGCTTGTGCCAATGCATCTGCAGTTTCTTCTAACGGAGTTAATGGATCGAATCTATGAGAATAAAAAATATCTACATATTCTAATTTCATTCTTTTTAAGCTTTGATCAAGACTTGCGGTCAAATATTTTTTTGAACCCCATTCACCATAAGGACCATCCCACATATGATAACCAGCTTTACTTGATATGATCATTTCATCTCTATATTTCTTAAAATCAGAATTCATAACTTTCCCAAAATTTTCTTCTGCAGATCCAGCTGGTGGACCATAATTATTTGCAAGATCAAAATGAGTAATGCCTCTATCAAACGCTCTAAAAAGCATCTTCTTTGCTTCTTTTGTCATAGATTTTTTACCACCAAAATTATGCCATAGCCCCAAAGTAATAGGAGGGAGTAAAAGGCCGCTTTTGCCTGATCTTCTGTATTCAAGTTTTTTATATCTTTTATTATTCGCTTTATAAGCCATTAATACTTTTTAAGTATTTTTAGCTTTTACATCAAGTAATTATTTAAAAATTAAAGATAGTAAAAATTATTAATTAATTCTCATGTTTTTGTTTATTCCACATTAATGCATATAATCCATTTTTATTAAGTAGGCTTGAATGATCTCCTTCTTCAATGATATTTCCTTTATCTATAACAATTATTTTATCTGCATTTGACACAGTAGAGAGTCTATGAGCTATAATTAATGTAGTCTTACCTTGAGATATTTTGTTTAAATTTTTATTTATTTCCTTTTCTGTATTAGTATCTAAAGCTGATGTTGCTTCATCAAAAAAGAGAATTGATGGATTTTTTAAAACAGCTCTTGCAATAGCAACTCTTTGTTTTTCTCCTCCAGATAATTTAAGACCTCTCTCACCCACAATAGTATTGTATTTGTTAGGAATGCTTTCAATAAAATCATGAATACCAGCTATTTTTGCTGCATTTATTACATCTTCTTCACTTGAGTCTATTAATCCATAAGAAATATTATAAAAAATTGTATCATTAAATAAAACTGTATCCTGAGGAACTACACCTATCATTTGTCTTAATGAGTTTTGTTTATATTTTTTAATATTTTTCTTATTAATTAATATTTCACCACTATCTGGATCATAAAAACGAAACAATAATTTACTTATTGTTGATTTCCCAGCACCTGTTGGCCCAACTATCGCTAAAGATTTACCTTCTGGTATACTGAAGGATATATTTTTAATAATTGTTCTTTTATTTTCATATCCAAAAAATATATTATTAAAAATTATTTCTGCATTATTTTTTTTTAAATGTTCACTTCCACTATCATCAATATTATTTTTTTCTTTTAAAAGATTAAACATATTTTCCATATCAACTAACGATTGTCTTATTTCGCGATAAATAGTTCCTAGAAAATTTAATGGTTGATAGAGTTGAAGCATATAAGCATTGATAACTACAAAACCGCCAACCGTTATAGTTTTATTCTGAATTCCAAATACTGTTAAAACAAGCATAAGAGTTATTCCAATCATTATTACAAATGTTTGACTAATATTTAAAAGTGATAAGGATGTTCTATTCTTGTTTGCTGCATTTTCATATTTTTCTAATGACTCATCTAATCTTATAAACTCATGATTTTCGTTATTAAAATATTTAACAGTTTCAAAATTAAGAAGACTATCAATCATTTTAGTACTTGCAGCATTATCTGCTGAATTCATATCTTTTCTAAATTGTAATCTCCATTGAGTAATTGTAAATGTTAAAATAACATAGATAGAAATTGTTATAAAAGTTATGATTGCGTATTCAAATCCGTATAAAGTAAGTAAAATAAATATAACAAGAACTAGCTCAATAAATGTTGGAACAACATTAAATAGAACATAGCGTAATAAAAAATCTATTCCTTTTGTCCCCCTGTCAATAAATCTATTAAGACCTCCAGTCTGTCTTGAAAGATGAAAATCTAAAGACAAAAAATGTAAATGTTTGAAAACTTTTAGACTTACTCTTCTAATTGCATTTTGAGATACTTTAGAAAAAAGAGCATCTCTTATTTCATTAAAAGCAAATGACGCTATTCTTACAATCCCATAAGAAATAATGATAGCAATTGGAACATATAATAATAAATTTATACCACTACTTAAATCATTAAGTGAATCAACAGCATTTCCAAGAATTAAAGGTGTATAAACACTAGCTACTTTTGCTAATATCATACAAAACCCTGCTAAAACCACTCTTATTCTTAGATCTTTTCTACTTTTGGGCCATAAATAAGGGAGTAATAATTTTGATGTATTAAAGAAAGTAGAATTTTTTTTCATTTATAATTTTATATAATAAATTATTAGTTAGAATTATTCCTATACTAATTCATATTAGTTAATTTTATTTTAAAATAATATATAAGTTAGTTTTAATGACTAATTTTCAATGGATAATATACATTATAGGAATAATATCATTTATTATTGGTTGTTTTTTTTACTATATTTCAAAAAATGAAAATCATAATAATAAAAAAAAAATATTAAAATGGATTATGAATATATTTCTGATAATTGCTTTGGTTTGCTTAGGAATATCATGGTTTTAAAATTTAGTTATATCAATTGAAATATTATCTCACAATTGATGCTGGTACATCTGTAATTAAATCAGTTCTTTTTAATACCAATTTCAGAGAAGTATTATCATACAGTGTTAAAAATCCAGTTATAATTGATCAAAATGGCAATTCAGAAATTGATATGAATGATTTTTGGAAGCTAACTACAAAATGTATAAAAATATTATTAAATAAATCTAAAGTTAAATCACAATCAATAATAGGGATAGGTATAACAGGTAACATGGTTGGTTTTTGGTCAATTGATCATAATTACAAACCAGTAAGAAAAGCTATATTATGGAATGACACTAGAAGTCATAAAATATTCAAAAATGCTAAAATTTTTGATCAAGTTTATAATCTCACTGGGTCTATCGTTCAATTTGGTTGCACAATACCCATTTTAAAGTGGATATCAGTATTTGAAAAACAAAACTTAAATAAAATTAAATTTATTTTAACATGTAAAGATTGGTTGAGATTAAATTTAACGAATAAAATTTTTAATGATGAAACGGAAGTTGCTGTTTTTCCTGGTGATATAAAACATAAAAAATTATCACAAAAAATTTTTAAAATTTTTGATTTAAATACAAAATATTTAAAATTATTTCCTGAAGTAAAAAAATCTAACGATTTAGGTGGGTATATAACTAAAAAAGCAGCTAAAATGACTTCTCTAAAAGAAGGAACTCCTGTTATCATTGGTTGTGGAGATGTTATTGCTTCAGCTTTAGGGGCGGGAGGAATTAATCACAATAAAAAAATTAGTATAATTGGAACTACATGTCATAACATAATCGTTAAAAGTAATCCAAGAATATCAAAAGAAAATTCAGGCTTGTTTTTTGCTTCATTGAATAACACTTGGTTAGAAACAAAAATAAATGTTGCTGGAACAACAAACTTTGATTGGGTTATTAATAATTTTTATAAGAAATCAAAAAATTATTTTGATAAAATTAAAATAATTAATAATTTTGAAAATAAATATTTAAAAAACAATTATAATGAAAATTCTTTAATCTTTTTACCATATTTAAATTATGGCGGATCAATATCACCATTTGTAAATTTAAACTCTAAAGCTGAGATATTTGGAATTTTACCCCATCATAATAATTTTGATATTATGACTTCATGTTATGAAGGATTAGCATTATCTATAAAAGATTGTTATGGTAATAAAATTAATAAAAAAGATAATCTTTATCTCGCCGGTGGTGCATCAAAAAGTAAAATTTTACCACAAATAATTTCAAATGCTTTAAATGTTAAAGTAAAAATACTAACTAATTCAGAATTAGGAGCATTAGGTTTATCCTTTTTAATACATAGTTATCTAAATAAAACAAATTTAAAAAATTTAATAAATGCTCACCAAAAAATTGGTCATATTTTCACACCTAATAAAAAACATTCTAAATATTTAAATAATAAATATCAAAAATATAAAAAATTAAGAGAGTCATTAGAAAATATCTGGTAAAAGTTTGAAATATAGTTGATAAAATTATTTTATTAATATTAAGATATAAAACATAAATTAAGCGAGGAAAAATGAATAAATTATTACTTATTTCTATTTCAATTCTATTCTCTTTTAATGCCTTTGCAGTAACTAATGTTACATTTTGGCATATGGAAGGTGTTCCACATAGAGTTGATAGAATTCAAACATTAATAGATGAATTTAATGCAGCAAACCCTGAAATAAATGTTTCACAAGAAGTACAAAACTGGGGGGAAATTTATGCAAAAGCTCCTGCCTCTGTTGCTGCCGGAACAGCGCCAGAATTACTGGTAGGTATTCCAGATTTCACTCCAATTCTAGCAGAAATGGGTGCAGCACAACCAGTAGAAGATTTTGTTGCAGAGCTTGACGCAAAGTATGGCTTCTATCAAAAAGCACTTGATCAATACACATATAATGGACACACCTATGCTGTACCACTTTGGAATATGGCACTCTCACTATGGTATAGAAAAAGTGATTTTGAAGCAGCTGGAATAGAACCTCCAAAAACTTGGTCTGATCTTAAAAAAGCAGCTAAAGCTTTAACTAAAGATGGTGTTTACGGAATAGGTCTTCCTGGTAACAAACAACTTTATACTGATCAAACAATTTATAGTTTCATGGTTAATTCAGGTGCTGAAGAAATTTATAATTCTGATGGAACTTTAAGATTTGATAATCCTCAAACGGTAGCAGCTTATGATGTCTACAAAGAATTATATCAATATTCTGCTCCTGATGCAGCAAATTGGACTTGGGGAGAAGCAGAAGCTTGTTTTGCAAGCAAAGGTTGTGCAATGATATTACAGTTTACTGTTATATCTACTTACGACTCACAAGCTGGTGGTGATGCCAGTGATTTAGGTGTTATACAAATACCTTATGCAAACGGGAAAGCTCATAGAGCAGGAACTGTTTCATATGTTAACTCTGCAATGATTATGACTGCTGATGAAGCAAAAATGGATGCTTCTAAGAAGTTTCTAAGCTTCCTAATGGAACCTGGCAACTATGGTAGATTTATAAATATGGAACCAGGATTATTTTTACCTATAACTGAAGCTGGAAGTAAAGATTCAACTTATTGGGATGATCCTGTTGTTGTAAAATACAAATCACAAGTAGAAACAATGTTAGATAACTCAACAAGAGGAAGTCTATTTGGTTTTACAAATGGTAATACTTTTACAAGTATATCTTCTATTTCAGCTCAGAATTTATTAGCTCAAACTCTTCAACTAACTTTAATTGATGACAAAAGTGCAAAAGATGCAGTTAGTGAAGGTATGGAGATAATGACTGAAGCTATTGAATAATTTATAATATTTTCAGCACCTCTTTTAGAGGTGCTGACATTTCTGTGAAAAAAAATAATATTGAAGGTTGGTTATTTGTATCTCCATTAGTTATTTGGATATCTCTTATTATTTTAGTTCCAATTTACATAGCTTTTGAATTAAGTTTATTTAATGTAAAAATTATAGGTACGTCAGGAAAATTTGTAGGTACTGATAATTATATAAAATTACTTGGTAAATCTAATTTTTTAAATGCATCATTGAATAGTTTTTATTGGGTAGTTGGAAATGCAATCTGCCAAACATTTTTTGCTTTTACAATTGCATTAACGATTAATTATAAATTTCCTGGTAAAAAAATTATGGCTAATTGGATTATTTTATCATTTATCATTCCTACCGTAGTTGTTGTTGTAATTTGGAAATTAATGTTAAGCAGTAGTAGCGGTGTAATTAATTCAGTTTTAATTGATTTAGGAATTCTTGATGAAGCAACTGGTTTTTTTAGCTCTCCAAATAAAGCTTTTATTAGCTTAGTTCTTATAAATTCATGGAGGTGGAGTCCATTTTTGGCATTAATTATTCTTTCTGGACTTAATTCTATAAATAGAGAAATGTATGATGCTTCAAAAGTTGATGGAGCTAATTTTATTCAACAATTTCTTTTTATTACTTTTCCAAATCTTAAAAGTGTTCTTTTTGTTCTGGGATTAGTTGGTACATTATTATCATTCAATATTTTTGATATTATATGGCTAATTACAAAAGGTGGTCCATCAAGTGCCACAACTACATTACCATTATTAATTTACGAAACTGCTTTTACTAAATTTAGAATTAGTCAGGCTGCAACTTTATCAATAATAACAAGTTTCTTACTATTATTATTTTCTATAATTTTTATTAAATCTATGGCTCCAAAAGAAGATGATTAAAGAAGATAACATAAAATTTATATTTTTAAGCTTATCGCTAATAATAATTATTTTAGTTTTTTTCTT
The DNA here is from genome assembly GCA_902610845.1 of uncultured Alphaproteobacteria bacterium. GTDB lineage: Bacteria > Pseudomonadota > Alphaproteobacteria > HIMB59 > CACPNW01. The sequence goes on from CACLXJ010000019.1 coordinate 18,612, forward strand.
TC
>CACLXJ010000020.1 GCA_902610845.1 uncultured Alphaproteobacteria bacterium
TCTAATGTTTTGGTTGAAGCGTTTAAGGTTGGTGAATATGACTTCAGAAGAGAGTACAATGTTAAGCGTTGGTTAACAGAATATGATTTTAAGGCAGTTAATTCTGGAGAGGTAATCCTTGAAGAAATGAATAATGATAGACCAGTTGGAATGAATGGTCTTGTCATGAATACTAGACGGGACATATTTAATAATAGAAACGTGCGCCTAGCACTCAGTTATGCTTATGATCATGAATGGATTAATAAAACAATTTATCAAAATGCCTATGTAAGGACGGATAGTTTTTTTGATAATTCACCTTTAGCTTCCTCTGGTTTACCTTCAAAAGAAGAATTAGAATTATTAGATGTGTGGAAAGATCAAATTCCATCAGAAGTATTTACAGAAACATTTACTCCCCCAACAACTGATGGAAGTGGAAATGATCGTAAAAATTTATTGAAAGCAAAAGAGATACTAGAAAAAGAAGGATGGATAGTTGAAAATGGAAAGCTATTCAAAGATGGGCAAGAATTTAAATTTGAATTTTTAATTGTCAGTCCTTCAGATGAAAAAATAGCTTTAGCATATCAAAGTAACTTAAAAAAACTTGGCATTACTATGGATGTTAGAACAGTTGATTCCTCACAATATCAAGAACGTCTTTTAAGTTATGATTTTGATATGATTAAGAGATATTGGGGAGTGAGTCTAAGCCCTGGAAATGAACAACAATTTTATTGGGGCTCTGAAGTAGGAAAAAAAGATGGGAGTAGAAATTATCCTGGAATTGATAGTCCCGCAGTTGATGCATTAATTGAAAAACTAATAAATGCCTCAAATAGACAGGAGCTAACTACTGCAATTCACGCTCTTGATAGAGTTTTATTGTGGGGTCACTATGTTGTTCCACTCTATCATAGTAACAAAGATCGAATTGCTTATTGGGATTTTTTTGAGTATCCGGATGAAATTCCACTTTACGGGATAGTAATTGAATCTTGGTGGATTAATAAAGATAAACAATAAATTTACATACATTTTCTATGAGTCATACAAGAGCAAATATAATGATGCTTATTGCATCACTTATATGGGGAACAGCATTTGTTAGTCAGACTACAGGCATGGGTGCCATTGGACCATTTACTTTTAGTTTTGGAAGATTTTTCTTTGCTTTTTTAACTGTGATTCCCTTTGCTATTTACCTTGAACAAAAAAATGTTTCAAAAATTTTGCATGATAGGAAAAAAATTTATCTTTGTATTGCAACAGGAATTTTTCTGTTTGGTGGTATGGGCCTACAACAATATGCTCTCCAAAAATCGTTAATATCAAACGCTGCTTTTCTAAGCACACTTTATGTTCCATTTGTTGGAATCATTTCAAGATTTATAATTAAAAAACAAGTTCACTGGATTATATGGGTTGCGATATTACTCTGTTTGTATGGGTCTTACCTCTTATCTTCAAATCAATCAGTTGAGATACAACAATCTGATAGTCTTTTATTTATAGCAGCCTTGTTTTTTGCTTTGCATATTATTTGTATTGATATTTTTATGAAGGAACTCAATAGTCCTTTTTTGTTTGGTAGCATTCAATACTTTATAGTTTTTATATTATCTATGATTTTAGCATTCTGGTGGGAAGAACCAAAATTATCAAATATGCAAATTGAATGGTTTGAAATTTTGTATACAGGAATTTTCTCTGCGGGAATTGGTTATACATTACAAATAATAGCTCAACAAAAAGCTAATCCTGCGCCAGCCGCAATTATATTATCGATGGAATCTGTATTTGCAGCAATTGCAGGATGGATACTTTTAAATCAAATCTTAGACACACAAAAAATACTGGGATGCCTTGCAATATTTATTGGAGTGATTATAGTACAACTTGTACCAATAATAATTAAACAAAAATGAGTGAAAAATTAGACGTAGTAGGAATTGGAAACGCAATGGTTGATGCGATTATTCCATCCAATCAAAGCGAAATTGAAAAACATGAAATAAATAGAGATTCTATGAATCTTATTGATGAAGGTTTGAAAAATAATTTACATGATAGTTATTCAATCAGAGAAATGGCAGGTGGCGGATCACTTGGTAATTCTATGTTTGGCATTACATCATTCGGTGGCAATGGAAGCTTTATTGGAAAAATAAAAAATGATGAAATTGGTATTTATCTTCAAAAAGATATGGTTCGTGAAGGATTAAAATTTCCTTTAGGTTTTACATCACCTGATATTTCAACAGGATGTTGTACAATATTTGTAGAAGAAGATGGAACAAGAACAATGTGTACCTTTTTGGGTGCGGGAACATTGATTGGCCCTGAAGATATCAAAGAGGATGATATTAAAAATCATAAGATTGCTTATTTAGAAGGATATTTGTGGGATAATGAAAATGCAAAAAAAGCTATGAAAAAAATGGTGGATATTTGTAAAGCCGATAATCAAAAAATTGCTTTTACTCTTTCAGATCTTTTTTGTGTTGATAGACACCGTGACTCTTTTAAAGAATTAATAACAGAGAATGTTGATATTTTATTTGCCAATGAAGATGAAATCAAAGCTATGGCAGAAACAGATAGTTTTGATGAAGGTTTAGAATATGCAAAATCATTAAATATTGTTGCAGCTATTACTAAAGGAAGTAGTGGATCAGTAATTGTATCGGGAAGTGAAGTAACTGAAGTTTCGGCAAAAAAAGTAGAAAAGGTTATTGATACTACTGGTGCAGGAGATTTATTTGCAGCTGGCTTTTTGTTTGGTTATTCAAAAGATAAGAGCATGGAAGAATGCGGAAACTATGCATCGATTGCTGCAGCAGAAATTATTTCGCACTACGGAGCAAGACCTTTAGTAAAACTATCTAGCTTAATTTAGATAATAATTTATTTTTATTTTCATCATCACAAAAAGAATACTTAATGGCATTATGAGTTAGTGACGTAAGTTCTTTTTCATTCAAACCTAATTCTTCCATAACTTTGTATTCACCTTGAATAGTGGCATTGAAAAATGGAGGGTCATCTGAATTAACTGTAACTTTAACACCTTGATCAAATAACGATTTAACTGGATGACTTTCATAATCTTCATAAATTTTTGTTGCAATATTACTTGTTGGACAAGTTTCAAGAATGATATCTTTTTCAATAATCTCTTTTACAAGATCAGGATCCTCAATTGATCTTACACCGTGACCTAATCTAGTCGGGTGTAATAAATTGATAGCATTACGAATATTTTCTGGACCATCCCACTCACCAGCATGAACAGAAATGGGAAAATTCATCTCTTTCAGCATATCAAATGTTTTTACAAATAGATTTGGAGGAAAATGTAACTCATCACCAGCTAAACCAAAACCAACTAAACATGGATGAGGGTTATCAAGGACTTCTTTAGCTGTATTTTGAACAGACTCTGGTCCAAGATGTCTAATTCCATTCATTATATATCGAGACACAATACCAAAATCCTCTTCAGCTTTTTTAGAAGCTTCGTATACTCCTTCAATAAATGAATGATATGTCATTCCCTTTGCTTTGGCATGAGTTGATGAAATCATCGCTTCAACATAGAGGACATTGTTGGCGGCACATTCTTTTAAATACTCATACGTTAATTCAAAATAGTCTTCTGGTGTGTAAATAACAGAAGTGACAATGTCGTACTTTTTTATAAAATCATAAAAATCATCCCATTGGTATGCATATTTTGATCCAAACATTTCTTCTGGTATTTCATGATTGTTGCGCATAGCAAATTTTTTACAAAGATCTGGTGTAATGGTAGCTTCAAGATGAACATGAATTTCTGCTTTTTTAACTGTATTAAAAATTTTCATATAATTGAAATTATGTATATAATAAATTAGTGGAAACAAAAACAAATAGAAGAAATTTTATTGTTGGAGCAAGCTGCTCATTATGTGGATCTGTATTTTTACCATCTTGCACACAAGTTCCGCTAACAAATAGAAGTCAGTTAAATTTATATGATAGCAACCTTCCCATAATTTTAATGGGTGGAGGTATCCTTGGCACACCAAAGATTTATCCCAATGAAAGATCTCTCAATCAAGAGGTTGAAAAAACATATTCAAGATTTTTATCTAAAGCTAAAGAGGATAAAATTCTTTTAGATAACACTGATGAATCAAAAAAAATTGAAGAAATAGGAAAAGAAATTTACACCTCTCTTGATACATATTATCTTAATAAGCGTGAAAAAAATCCTGCTGGAAATTTTAATTGGCAGTTCGCTCTTATAGATTCAGAAAATAAAAATGCTTGGTGTATGCCAGGGGGCAAAATTGCTTTTTATACAGGTATACTTCCTATATGTAAAAATGATGATGGTATTGCAGCAGTCATGGGACATGAAATTGCTCATGCGTTTGCAAGACATACTGTGGAAAAATTAACTCAAGCTTCAATGATACAAATGGCAACGATTGGGATATCACGAAGTAGGTATGCAGAACTTCTTAATAAGTCTTTTAGAGTAGGTAATGTAGGTGGTAATGTTTACAACTCCGTTGTTAAATATGGAATCTTTCTTCCCTTCAGTAGAAAAATGGAAAGTGAAGCCGATTATTTAGGTATGGGATTTATGAATCTTGCGGGATTTAATATTAAGGAGCCTGCCAAACTATGGCAAAGAATGATGGCAGATCAAGAAGGAAGAATGCCCGAATTTATGGGATCTCACCCAAGTCCAGATAATAGATCTAAAAAATTTCTAGAATGGGAAAGTGAAGTTTTAGATAAATTTCCTCGTGTTTAATTTTTAGTGTATTAGGAAAGTTATGTTAGCTGTTGAAGTAAAAAATCTGACTCATGAGATTAATAATAAAAAAATCTTAAATAATATTGAGTTCAATCTAACCAAGGATAGCATTTCTTGTATTCTTGGTCCTTCAGGAAGTGGAAAAACAACATTATTAAAACTTATTGCAGGTTTAGAAAAAGTACAATCTGGTGAAATCTTAATAAATGGCGAAGAGGTGAGTAGTACAAAAAAACATTTGCCAACTGAAAAGAGAAAAATTGGATTTTTATTTCAAGACTATGCTTTATTTCCACATTTAACAGTCAAGCAGAACTTAGAGTATCCCATAAATTATAAAAATTCAAATTATAGAATTGAGGATATTATTGATTTAATAAAACTTCCAAACTCTCTAAATAAATTTCCCCATGAGTTAAGTGGTGGCGAACAACAAAGAGTAGCATTAGCAAGATCAATTATTTCTCAACCTGATTTGCTTTTATTAGATGAGCCATTTTCGAGTCTTGATTTGAATTTAAGAGAAGAGGTCAGAGATGATACTTTGCATTTATTACAAAAATCTAACATATCAGTGATTATTGTTACTCATGATCCATTTGAAGCTATGTTCATTTCTAATCAAATAAATATTATGGATACCTCAGGATATATTATTCAATCTGGTAGCCCGGCAGAATTATATAAAAATCCTAAAAATTCATATGTGACTGAATTTTTTGGAGAAACAAATAGGTTTCATGGTGTAGTTAATAACTCTTTTGTAGATACGCCAGTAGGAAAAATTAAAGCTCCAAATGAACTTGAAAATACAAATGTAGAAATACATGTAAGACCACAAGGAGTAAAATTAAAACAACAACCAACACCTGTTAATGGAATAAAAGGTACTGTTATGGCCTCAAAATTAATGGGTTCTTTCAGTTTTGTTCATCTTTCAGTGCTTGATGATAATAATGAGGTTATTCATGTTCATAGTCACATGCCTCCAGAATTTAATCCTCAACAATCATCTGCTGTCGAAATTGAGATAGATCAATCTCAAGCTTTTATTTTTAAAAATTAGTTGCTTTCTTTTTTTTGTGAAACTCTTTGAAGAGTTGTGTTTAAAAATATTACTGGACCAAGACCAACCACAATAATTATTAGAGCAGCAAATGATGATTCTTGTAAAAGTTCATCGGATGCATATTGGTAGACATAAGTAGCTAAAGTTTCAAAATTAAAAGGTCTTAGCAGAAGAGTGATTGGAAGTTCTTTTAAAATATCAACAAAAACTAGGATGCCTCCTATTAGGATATTGGTATAAATTAAGGGTAATACGATTACTCGAATTGTATTTAGAAAACCTTTTCCCATTGTTTGAGAAGCGTCAACCGCATTTGGATGAACTTTAAGTATTCCTGATCGCAGGGCTGCATTACCAACTGCTAAAAATCTAGTTGTGTAAGCAAAAATTAATACTAAGAAACCACCTGCAGCATAACCCATTTCAATATTAGTTATTGAATTTAACCATCCAAAAAAGATAACAATGCCAACTGCAAGTATAGTACCTGGTAAAGCATAACCACATGAAGCTACAAAAATTAATCCTTTTTGAAAAGTATTTGATTTATAGTTTGATACAATAATTAGAATTATAGAAACTAGCATGACAGTAGCAGCTCCTGCAAGTGCAAGTGATATACTTGTTGTTGCAGCAAATATAACTTCACTAAAATTAATTATAGAAAAACCACTTAAAACAAAATTTAAAAGAATGAGCACAGGAATTACAAATCCAAGAGTAATTGGGGTCAAACAAATTAAAAAACAAAGTAACTTTCCAGAAAATGAAATTGTTTCTGACTCAAGCATATTTTGACCACTACTTTTTTCAAAATATCTTTGTCTACGTCTTGCTAAATATTCAATAGTTAAAAGGACAACAACAAAAATAAATAAAACTGAAGATATTTGTGCTGCACCTGACAGACTGTTCATTCCCAACCAAACATTAAATACACCAAGGGTTAGAGTCTCTAGAGCAAAGTATTCAACTGTTCCAAAATCAGAAATTGTTTCCATTAATACGAGTGCTAGGCCAGCAAATATTCCCGGTCTTGCAAGTGGCAGGGCAACAGAAAAAAAACTGCTTCGTCCATAAATTAAACTTGTTTGATAAAAAGATAAGGGCACGGTTAAAAAAGATGCTCTGGTCATCATGTAAATATATGGATAAAGAACACACGACATAACTAAAATAGCTCCGCCCATTGATCGTATTTCTGGGAACCAATAGTCGTCAACATTACTCCAGTTAAAAATTTCCCTTAGTAGTTTTTGTAATGGACCAGCGTATTCTAAAAAATCAGTATATGTATAAGCAATGATATATGCAGGTACTGCAGCAGGTAATAATAGTGCCCACTCAAAAAAATTTTTACCTATAAAGTTATATCTTGTAACTACCCATGCTGAAGAAACACCAAAGATCATACTTAGAATACCTACTCCGATCATGAGCACAATTGTGTTGTAAACATATCTTGGTAGAACGGTTGAGAATAAATGTGGCCATAGACTGGTGTCTCCTAAAAATGCGGAGTAAAAAATAGCAACTATTGGACAAATAATAAAAAGAGCAAGAAAAGTTGCTAACGTAGATGAGCTATTCCAATTATACAAATTCACTTGGTTATAAACTACCAGCCAACCCGATCAATTATCATTTGGGCATTAGGAGCAAGTTCTGCTATTTTTATTATTGGAAGTGTATCCTCTCTAAAGCTACCCCAGCTTTGTAATTCTTCTCCAGGCTCAATTTTTAGATTTGCTGGGTACTCAAAATTTATTTCTCCGTAAAGTTTTTGTGCCTTTTCACTTGTTAAAAACTCAAGTAACTTCTGAGCTTCTTCTTTGTTACTAGAATACTTAGCTACACCTCCACCTGAAATATTTACATGAGCTCCTCTTTCACCCTCAGCTTGATTAGGAAAAACTAATCTCACAGTTTCAGCCCATTTTCTTTGTTCAGGGTCTTCTGAGAATTTCAGTTTTCCATAATAATAATTATTTATAAGAGCAAGTTCACACTCCCCTTCATGAATTGCTTTAACCTGTGCTCTGTCATTGCCTTGTGGTCTTTTAGCAAAATTAGCCACCATAGCCTTAGCCCATTTTTCTGCTTCTTCTTCGCCAAGCGCTGCTAAAACTGATGCCATTATTCCACGGTTATAAACGTGACTTCCAGGTCTTGAGCAAATTTTTCCCTTCCACTTGGGGTCCGCCAAATCTTCAATTCTAGTTATTTCACCTTCTGCAATCTTCTCTTTGTGAACTACAATAACTCTAGCTCTTTTGGAAAGACCAAACCATGTATTGTCAGGGCTCCTCAGGTAATTAGGAATATTATTTTGCAACTGTTTTGAATCTAATGGAGAGAGTAAATCAAGATCATCATAAATATACAGTCTTCCTATATCTACTGTAAGAATAACATCTGCTGGACTATTTTCTCCCTCAGCCTTCAGTCTCTGGGCTAAGCCTTTTTTAGAATAAACAACATTCGTTTTAATGCCAGTTTCCTCAGTAAATAATTCTAGAAACGGGTTAATTAAGAATGGCTGTCTATGTGAATAAATATTTATCTCTTTTGCATTTAAATACGGAGTAAAAATAAATATAAAAAATAAAAATACAAAATGTAATAAATTAGTTTTCATTTAACGATCTCCTTTTCAGATTAATTGAGCTAAATTTAAGTTTTATTTTTAAAAATTTTCTTAAAAAATAATTTTTAATTTCAATAAATGGACTTATGTATAAATCTTTTAAATTATGACTTTCATCTTTTTGGTTCTTTTCAATTCCAAGTTCTAAAGTTTCAAATTCAACTGAATGATGAAGTGATCTAAATAGATAATCCCAAATAGCTAAAGCTGCTCCAAAGTTCTTATCATGGTGTTCTCTTGCTATAGAGTGATGTAATTGATGTTGGGCTGGAGAAATGAATATATACTCTACCCATCTCCAATATCTAATTCCTACGTGTGAGTGTCGTAAATTTGATCCTAGAATATTAAAAATAAATACAAAAATGTTTACTCCAAGAACTGTATATAAGCTTACTGAATCACCAAATAAAAAAATAAAAGAAGAAATACTTATTGCTTGTGTGATTGAACTTCTAAGAGAAAAAATTATTCCCTCTAAAGGATGAGTTCTAAAAACAGTCATTGGTGTTAAAACGGTAGCAGAATGGTGCACTTTATGAAGTGACCATAAAATTGGCCATTTGTGCATAAACCTATGAACTATATATTTGCTAAAATCATCAATAGTAAATTGAAAAGTAGTGAAAGCAATTATCACAAGAATTGGAAGGGTTTCTTTAAACATTCCAACACTTAACCAATCAATGGTGTGAAAATAAAAGTAAAGTGCTGTGGCAATTGTTAATTGAGTAATTAAAAATGGTGAAATAGTCATCATAATTAATTGATTAATAAGAAAAACTTTGTAGTCGGATTTTGCTGACTTAGAAAAAAATATTTTTTTATCAAAAATTTTCTTAAATGCTGCAAAAAGAGAATATTTTCTTAATAAGATAAACCATAGAAATGCAATTAATATTGAGATACCAATGTAAGCTACAAAGACTCTTTTTTTTGGATCAATAAATTGATTACCAATATTAGATATATATTCTGTTAAAATTTCCATCCCAGTTCAGCAGTGTGGCTTTATATAAAGCCACACTATAATATTGAATTAATCGTTTTCAGCTGAGTCAGAACTTCCCATAGAGCTGGCAAGTTCTTCCATAGCAGCTAATTGATCATTATTTCTTGCAGTAACCCCAAATTCATCAACCATCAGTTTTTGAATTTTAATCATGTGCATTTTAAATTCTCCCCAATCCTGAGCTTGATCTTTAATGAAGTTACCATTTGAATCAACTCCAACAACTTGAGAAGCATTTAATAGAACTGGTCCAAAACCCATCATTCTATTCATCTTTTCTGCAGTTTCACCCAAATCTTCTGGTCCACATTGAAGAGCTAAAGCAAACCCTTTGAGTTCACCCCAGTGTTTAGCATACTTTCTAAATGCTTCTTCGGTATCACCATTGGCATCCATAATTGTTTCAAGTGCAACAATATCTTTATAGGTAGAACCAGCATACTTGAACACAGACTCAGCAATAACTTTTTGCCAATTTTCTCTGATAGTATCTCTAGCTTCTAACATATCTGTTCTTTCAGAAAAGTTGAGGTTTCTTCCACCAGCGTCTCTAATAACTTTTCTACCATCAATAAATGCTTGGTTAATAGTAGCTAGATAATTAGTCTTACCACCTTTGTCATAGCTTGATGCATAGTAAGCATGTGCGAACAACATTTCAGAATATAAATCTACAACGCCATCACCATTATAATCAGCAGCAGCTAAATCTTTCATCTTAGCAACATTATAATTTTGTTCTGCTGTTAATGTTAAAGAGTGGGCTGCAGCACCCCAGTATCCAAATGCTTCGTCCCAACTATGTTCTTTACCAGTATAATAAGCGCCTTCTTTATAAGGCTTACGGTTTTCTTTTTGACCAATTTCCATTTTACTTCCAAGATAACTATTTACGGCTTGGTTATAAAAAACTGCGCCCATAGCGAACTTAGATATTAATTGAGTGTAATCGAATCCTGTAGCAGGATCAAAATCACTACCAATTTCACTAGCTTTCTGCATCATGTGCTCAAGAGCTTCAGGTCCAGATAGTCCGCCCCAACCTGGAATAGCGCCTTTGTACATTTTGCCAGATAAGTTTCCACTACCAATCTCTGAAACCATAGTTTGCATTACTGGGAAACCATCTTTTGATTTTGGAGCAATAATCTCTAAACCATCTTCCCCATTATAATATGCCATCATTTTATCGAGATCACCAGTTTTGACAAGTTTCTTCAAACTATCATGTAAGACTTGTCTAGCCATTTGACCTGTATATTTTACTGAGTTTGTTTTATCGCCATCATAACCTTTTAATGTAATAGGGTAAGGTCCATAAACTTCTGGACCATGACCATCGGCAAAAGATTTAGAAAAGCTGAAAGAAAAAACTAAAGCAGTAGCTATGAGTAATATTTTTTTCATATATATTTTCCTTAATTGTAAATTTTTTCTTAGTTTAAAAGGTGTGGAGATGAGTTGAAACTCGTTTGGTTAAGATGCGCCTTTACCTTTAAAAAAGATTTCTCATCTCCACGTCCTATTACTAAGGATCTGAGGTTCTTTTATAATAATTAAAAAAAAAATTTTTTTTATTTTATTTTACCCGCTTTTAAAGGCTATTTTTAATGTTTTTAGAGTTATTCTAATTTAAAGATTTTTTAAATAGGTGGTTAGTAATCGTAATATTAAATGTGAGTTATAATGTTATAAAAACTAACCACCATGGAACGGAAGTAGATTTTTTAATATGTTAATATTAATATTTGTGTAAAAAAAAATTAATTTGATATCATAAAATAGATATTTGAGAGTTTTAGAACTATTCTAATTAAAAGTAATAGACGTTCATTATAGGCGGGGCCTCAAAGGGCCCCTATCCAAGACTATTTTATAGAAATAAGTCTAGCTTTCTTTTCTTCTGGTATAATTCTCTCAAGATCAATTGTTAAAAGTCCATTAATTAATTCAGCATCCTTAACTTTGATGTCTTCTGAAATAGTGAACGATCTTTCAAACTGTCTCGTTGAGATTCCTTTATGAATTACTCCATTACCATTATCATTAACCACTTTTTCTTTTGGTTTATTTCTAACAGTAAGATTATTTTCTTTTAATTCAATCTCAATGTCTTCTTTACTATATCCAGCAAGAGCAACTTCAATTTTATAATTGTGATCATCAACTCTATGAATATTGTAAGGTGGATAGTTTGTATTGTAACGTTCAGTGGATTCTAACATTCTATCAAATTCATCGAAAATCGAATCAAATCCTACAGAAAATGGTCTTAGAGAATTCCAAACGGATAGGTTTCTAGTCATAATAACTCCTTTATAAGCAAGTATTAATGTCGGCACCCACAATGGCATACTGACATTAATGATGTGGGGATGATTATGATTAATTCAAGGATGTAATTATTTTTTTCTTATAAAGGATAAGCCATCTGATAACGGTAAAAGAGAAAAGTCTACACGAGAATCATTTTGGATTTTTGTATTTAAATCTCTTATGGTATTTGTTTGAGAATCGTTTTTTTTCTCATCAGCAACATCGCCATGCCAAAGCATGTTATCAATAATTATAATGCCGTTTGATGGAACAAGACTTAAAGATAATTCATAATAATTAGGATAATTATTTTTGTCAGCATCTATGAAGATGAAATCATAAGAATGTTGACGGTCTATCATACTTTGCATTATTTCAACCCCATCACCGATAATAGATTCGATTTTTGAACTCATATTATCTAGATCCCAATATTTTTTAGCTAATGATAGAAATTCGTCTGAATTATCAATTGTTGTAATTTTTCCTTCTGTTGGCAAACCTCTTGCAATAAATAAAGTGCTCATGCCAGTAAATCTTCCAACTTCTAGACAAGATATTGCTTTCGATAATTTTGTGATTATTTCTAAAAACTGACCTTGTTCTTTTGCAATTTGCATTTGAGATACACTGCCAAGCTTAGATGTTTCATCTGCCAGATCGTCAATTATTTTATCTTTTCTATAACCTACGTTTTGTAGATATTTTACTAAGCTTTCATCTATTTTAGTTTGTGTACTCATTAATTAATGTACTCATAAACTTGTGGTAATTTTTTTATTTCTTTCTCTGAAATTATAAAACAATCTTTTATTCTTTCTTCCAATTCTTTTGAATCATCTTTCGTGTTTGAGTGTAATTGCAATAATGGTTTCGTGCTATCAATTTTTTCACCAACAGAAATAACACTATCATATCCTACACCATAATTTATTTTATCAGAAACTTGTTTACGTCCTCCGCCAAGCTCTATTAAAATTAAACCTAATTCTCTTGTATGAATTTTTTCGATCCAACCTTCTTTATCAGAAAAAATATCTCTAGCTGTTGACTCATTATGTAAATCTGTTTCGTAAGTTGATAAAATATTTTTTGGTCCTCCCAAAGCTGAAGTCATCTTTTCAAATTTTTCTGCTGCTGCTCCATTTGAAAGAACCTCTTCAATTTTTTTAAGAGCATCTTCTTTAGAAATTTTATGGACCATCATTAAAAGTGAAGAGATTAATTCATTCGTGATTTTTTCTAAGCGATAATCTTTAATTTCATTTTTTAAATACTTTATACACTCTAACATTTCTAAAGTATGACCTGCGCTTTTTCCTAAGACTTGATTCATATCTGTAATTATAGCTTCGCATTTAAGCCCAGCTCCCTTTGCAACACTAACTAAAGATTGTGATAATTCTCTTGATATATCTATAGTGCTATTAAAAGATCCGTTCCCAACTTTTACATCGAGAATAAGTGACTTGAGCCCAGAGGCAATTTTCTTAGATAAAATGGAGGAAGTAATTAATGGTAATGATTCCACTGTTCCAACAATATCTCTTATGGAATAAAGTTTTTTATCAGCAGGTGCTAAGTTTGATGTTTGACCAATTATGGCACAACCAACTTCTTTAACTACTTTCTTAAACTTATCTAAATTAGGTTGTGTATTATAACCTGGGATTGAATCGAATTTATCTAATGTTCCACCTGTATGACCTAGTCCTCTTCCAGAAATCATAGGAACATATAAACCGCATGCAGCTAATATTGGTGCTAATACAATGCTAGTTTTGTCACCAACTCCACCAGTTGAATGTTTATCACAAACAAGTTCACTATCAACCGTGTCTGACCAATTTATTGTATCACCTGAGTTTGTCATTGCTTCGGTTAAATAAACTGTCTCTTCTGGAATCATGCCATTAGAAAATATGGCCATACTCATTGCAGCAATTTGAGGGTCAGAAAAAGATCCGTCTGTTAAACCTTTTACAAATTCATTAATTTCTTCTTTTGATAGAGATTTTTTATCTCTCTTTTTTCTAATTATTTCTTGAGGAATCATCGAATTGAACTTCGCGTATAAACTGTTTAATTAAATTTAACACATTGTTCTCTGCTAAGCTTGCGTTTTCTAAAGTTTCTTGATGGCTTAGTTTTGTTTTATTCATTCCTGCAGCTAAGTTTGTAATTACACTTATTCCAATCACAGGTAAGCTACAATGATTTGCAACTAATACTTCTGGTACTGTTGACATTCCAACCGCATTTCCACCAATTACTTTTAAGGCATTGATTTCAGCTGGTGTTTCAAAGTTAGGGCCTGAATACATGCAATAAATTCCTTCATATAATTTTTGATTTGTTTTTTTAGCTATATCAATTAATTGTTCTCTATAAAATTTATGGTATCCATCACTCATATCATGGAACCGTGGGCCGTAACTTTCTGCATTGGCACCAATAAGTGGGTTAAAGCCACTCCAATTGATATGATCCTTAATTGCCATTAGACTACCTGCTGGCATATTCTGATCAAGACTTCCAGCAGCATTAGTTACAATTAAAAGTTTAGATCCAATATCTTTTAAAACACGTATTGGGGCTGCTAAACTTTGTGGATTATGTCCCTCATAAATATGGGACCTTCCATACATGCAGACGACATTTAAATTATTAATCTTTCCTAAAACTAATTTTCCTGCATGTCCTTTTACGGTTGGTTGAGGAAAGTCTTCTAGTTCCTCATATGATATAGATTCTATAATATCTTGATCATCAAAAAAATTTGTTAAACCACTACCTAAAATTACAGCTACGTCTGGTGAATTATTGTTTGTTATTTCTAAAAATTTTTTAGATGATGGGAGCATTAAAGATTTTCTGGACCAAAAGAATCTGGAAGTAATTCTTCAAGAGTTGAAGTTTTCATATGCCCTTTTTCACTACACATATGGATTTTAGTATCTAATGACGCAAATTCTCTTAATCGCTGTCTACATCCTCCACAAGGTGAACATAATAAATCTCCAGAACCAATAACCACGACTTCTAAAATTTTTTTGTTTCCATTAGATATCATATTGCCAATTGCAGTAGCTTCAGCACATTGAGACTGAGGGTATGCCGCATTTTCAACATTACACCCTGAAATAATTTGATTATCTTCAGTGAGAAAAGCAGCTCCTACTTTAAAGTTAGAATATGGTACATGTGCTTGTAATCTAACTTGAGAGGCAGCTTTAAATAAATTGTCAAAATTTTTAGAAATCATAATAGATTTTGTAATTTTTTAGATTAATATTATTTAACTTAAATAAAGGTATGAGTAAAATCAATTTGAAAATTTGTGGTATAACAAACAAAGCATCTATTGTAAGAGCTCATCAAAATAATGTCAAAAGCCTTGGCTTTGCAAGCAATAATCTTAATGGGCCAAACACTACAAACGATAAAAATATTAAAAAATTAATTAAGGAATGTAATTATTATAAAATTGAGTCTGTTCTGCTTACAAAGTTTTATTCGATTGATGAAATAATAAATCAAGTTGACTTTACAAAACCTAAAACAATTTCATGCTCATATCATTTTTCAAAAAATGAGCTTTTAAAAATTAAAAGGGTTTTTAAAAGATTAAGGATAGGCGTTTCTATTAATCCTGAAAATTTTAATAAGAAGTATATAGAATCTATTTGTAAAGTGGTTGATGTAATTTACTTTGATATGAATGTTTATAAAAAAGAAAGTATCAAAAAATATTCTTTAAAGAAAAGCATAAATCAAATTCAATTTATTAAAGATAAAAAAATTCCAGTTTATATTGGTGGTGGGATAGATAAGAAAAATGTTTCAAATATTCTTAAACACACTTCACCCTTTGGATTAGATATTTCTAGAGGTTTAAAAAATAATCGAAATTTAATATCCCAAGAAAAACTTAATGATTTATTAAATCAAATTTCTATAGGATAATTTTTTAATAATATATTTACTTGTTAACTCTTTAGATAGTTGACTAATAGATTTTTTTTCAACTGGATGAAGAAAAAAAGGCTTAATATCAAGTATAGGATATAAAACAAAATCTCTGTCTTTGACTCTTGGATGTGGAATAATTAAACTGTTGAAATGATACTTACTATTTCCAAAAAAAATTATATCAATGTCAATATTTCTTGGTCCATTAACTATTCTTTTATTTTTTTTTAATTTTCTTTCAATTTTCTGAATAGAATTAATTAATTGAAGAGGCTGTTGATTTGTTTTTAAAATAATTGCAGTATTATAAAAGTTTGATTGATATTTATACCCATATGGCACAGATATATAAATATTAGCAAACTTACTTATGTGCCCAATTTTATTTAACTCTCTTACTGCACTACGTAAATTAAGTATTGAATTACCTACATTTGACCCAAGGGCTATGATAGTTTCAGTTTGAAACACTTACTGATTCTGCTCCATATTTTTTGGCAACAGCTGTTTTATTTATCTTTATTTTTATATTTTTGATTTTAAATTTTTTTTCAAGCGCCTTCGATGTTTTAGTAATTAAATGTTCAAGAGTGTGTGACTTTGATTCTTTGATATAAGTCTTAAGAAATTTTGTAATGGCAGAATAATCTTTAACATTATTGATACTATTTAAATTTAAAGAGTCTTTTACTTTATAGTCAAAGGATAGAGTAACTTTGAGAAGTTGCTTTTTCTTTCTTTCAAGTTCTGTGATGCCTAAATTTGCACTAATGGATAAGTTTTTTATTTCTACTTTAAACATAATTTTTTAAAAATTTTTAATGACTGTGAAGTTTCTTTAACATCATGCACCCTAAATATATCAACACCCTTTTGATAACAATATAAAGCCGAAGCAATAGAGCCTCCTAATCTTTCATCAGCATTGCTTTGATCAATTAGATTTATCCAACTTTTTCTTGAAGAGCCCAACAGCAATCCATAACCTTTGAACTTAAACTGTTCCATTTTTTGCATGATCTCGATATT
>CACLXJ010000021.1 GCA_902610845.1 uncultured Alphaproteobacteria bacterium
AGCATTGTAGATTTTATCTGCTTCTTCAATACCACCGCCATAATAACACCATGCATTTTGCTCCATAGCATTCATTCCAAATGGACAAGTTGCTACGAATTCAATTGCATCAGATAGGTTTGGCCAGTAATAAGGCGCTCCATATGCCGCTTGAGCTGCGCCAGATCGTACTGCATCTAATGCTTCTAAACCTGGAACAAGTTCCCCAGCATGATAAACCTTAACTTTAAGTTTTTCAGAGTATCTATTAATATTGTCTCCAAAAGCTTGAATTGCTTGCCCGAGTACTCCAGCCTTACCAAATGCGCTACAAATGATCCATTCTTGATGACCTGCAGCTATTGCTGGAGCCGCTAAAGTAGAAGTACCAACAGCAGCAGCACCTGCTACACCAACTTTCTTTAGAAACTCACGTCTTTTTAAATTTTTTTTCATATGTCCTCCCAAGATAATATGATTTAATATGTGAAATTTATACAAAAATTCTAATTGTATCAATTTCTAATGATAATAAATATTAACAAAATCTAGTATTCAAACCTGTTAATTCCGTAATTATTTTAAAAACTGGATATTCCGGTCTGATTTTTCCCCAAAATTAGAGAATGAATATCCTCTGCACCTTCGTAAGTTTTAACAGTTTCTAAATTAACCAAATGTCTCATGATATGATATTCTTCTAATAACCCATTTGCACCAAGCATGTCACGCGCATTTCTAATTATGTCTAAAGATTTTTTACAGTTATTTTTTTTTAAAATACTAATTGCATTAATGATATCTTTTCCCTCATCTAAAGCTTTAGAACTTAAAAGACATGATGATAATCCTAAATTTATCTCTATTTGCATCTCAGATAATTTTTTTTGAATTAATTGATTTGATGCTAGAGGTTTTTTAAACATAATTCTATTTTCTACATAGTCTTTTGCAATTAACCAACATTCAGATGCAGAACCTAATACACCCCAGCTAATTCCAAATCTTGCTTTATTGAGACAACTAAAAACTGATTTCCATCCTTCGGTATTCTCTAAACATAAATTATTTGGGATAAAAACATTATTTAAAATTATTTGTCCAGTTGGACTAATTTTTAAGCTAGTTTTATTTTCTATTGTTGAAGTATTTAATCCTTCAGTATTTTTCTCAATTATAAAACCCTTTATACTTTTGTGATTTTTGTTTTCTTCAATTGCCCAAATAATAAATATGTCAGCAATCGGCGCATTTGTAATCCAGTTTTTAGATCCATTTAAAATATATCCATCTTTAGTTTTTTTAAATGAAGTTTTCATTGAAGCAGGATCAGAACCAGCTTCGCTTTCTGTTAAACCAAAACAACCAATTTTTTCTCCTTTAATTAATTGAGGAAGGTATTTATCTTTTTGTTCTTGCGATCCAAATTCATTAATTGGATGTATCACCAGTGAAGATTGAACAGATATTGAAGATCTATAACTGCTATCTATTTTTTCAAATTCATATGCTACAAGTCCATATGCTAAATTTGACGTTCCAGATCCACCATGTGTTTTAACTGTTTGCCCTAAAACTCCAAGTGATCCAAATTTTGGATAGAGATCTTGATCAAATTCATTTTCTCTGTTTCTTTCAACTACTGTAGGTTTAAGTTCATTATTACAAAAATTCCTAACATTTTTCTGAATATTACTTTCTTCTTCACTTAAATGACTTTGAATATAAAATGGATCAAACCAATTATTTTCTTTCATACAATATTAGCCAATATCATCATTTTAATGTAAATAACCACAAAAATTATTATGCAAAATAAGAATATATACATTGCCTCAGACCATGCTGGGTTTGACCTCAAAACCAAATTGTTGAAGAATTTTCCAAAAATTAATGATTTAGGAACAAAGACAGATAAGAGTGTTGACTATCCTGATTTTGCACACAAATTAACAAAAGAGGTTCTTAAGAATAAGAAAAACGTTGGTATTCTAATCTGTGGAACTGGTGTTGGTATGAGTATTGCAGCAAATAGAAAAAAAGGAATTAGGGCTGGTCTTGCTAATAATTCAAAAATAGCAAGATTGATAAGAAAGCACAATGATGCTAATGTACTTGTTTTACCAGGTAGATATATAAATACTAGCGAGGCAAAAAAAAGTGTTCAGGCTTTTCTTTCTACAAAGTTTGAGTCAGGACGACATAAAAGAAGGATTAAAAAATTATGATTTCAGATTTGTTTACCAAAGGAATTAAAGAAGCAGACCCAGAGGTTTATGGAACACTAAGCCGTGAATTAGAAAGACAACAAAACCAAATAGAGTTGATAGCATCTGAAAATATTGCTTCAAGATCAATTTTAAATGCCCAAGGTTCTGTTATGACCAATAAATATGCAGAAGGGTATCCTGGTAAACGATATTATGGAGGATGTGAATTCGTAGATCAAGCCGAAGAGATTGCTTTGGAAAGAGTTAAAAAACTTTTTAATTGTAAATTTGCAAATCTACAACCGCATAGTGGAGCACAGGCAAACCAAGCAGTTTTTCTAGCTTTACTTCAACCTCATGATACTATTTTAGGGATGTCTCTTGCATCAGGTGGTCACCTAACTCATGGAGCAAAACCTAATCTTTCTGGTAAATGGTTTAATGCTGTTCAATACGGTGTAAAAAAAGATGGTAATGATAAAGATTTAATTGATTATGATGAAGTTGAAGCTTTAGCTTTAGAGCATAAACCAAAAATGATAATAGCGGGAGCTTCCGCTTATCCTAGAACAATAGATTGGAAAAAATTTAGAGAAATAGCTGATAAAGTAGGAGCATATTTTTTAGTTGATATGGCTCACTACTCCGGTTTGGTGGCTGGTAAACAATATCCAAATCCGATTGAGCATGCCCATGTAGTAACTTCAACAACTCACAAAACTTTAAGAGGTGCAAGAAGTGCAATGATTTTAACTAATCATGAAGATTTATATAAAAAAATTAATTCTGCTGTTTTCCCTGGATTACAAGGTGGTCCACTAATGCATGTAATTGCGGCTAGAGCTGTCTGCTTTGGTGAAGCACTTAAACCTGAATTCGAAGAATATATTAAAAATGTAATTGCTAGTGCTAAAGTTATGGCAAAAACTTTAGTTGATAGAGGATTTAGAATTGTTACAGGAGGCACAGATTCACATATAGTTTGGTTAGACTTGACACCAAAAGGTTTAACTGGCGATAAAGCTGAGAAAATTTTAGAAGAAGTTGGATTGGCATGTAATAAAAATGCAATTCCTTATGACCCTAATCCACCAAAAATAACTAGCGGACTTAGATTTGGAACTGCCGCTGCTACGACCAGAGGTTTTAATCAGAAAAACTTTGAACAGGTTGGAAATATGATTGCTGATATTTTGGATAGTCTTTTACTTGAAGAAAATGAGAGAAATGTAGTTTTTAATAAAACAAGAAAAGATGTAATTGAGCTTTGCAAAAAATATCCAATTTATAGTGAGGCATTTTAAATGAGATGCCCCTTCTGTAGTAATGAAGATACACAAGTAAAAGACTCAAGACCTACAGAAGATAATACAGCTATAAGAAGAAGAAGAATTTGTGATGCTTGCGGCTCTAGATTTACAACTTTTGAGAGAATTCAGCTAAGAGATTTGGTCGTAATGAAAAGTAACGGACAAAAAGAAAATTTTGATAGAGATAAAATGTATAGATCTCTTTCTTTAGCTTTAAGAAAAAGAAATGTTGATAATGAAAAAATTGAAAAAATTGTTAATGCTATTGTAAGAAAATTAGAAAACTCAGGTGAAACTGATATTAAATCTAATATTATCGGTCAGTACATTATGGAAGCTTTAATGCATTTAGATCAGGTAGCATACGTCAGATTTGCATCTGTTTACAAAAATTTTAGAGAAGCAAAAGATTTTGAAGATTTCTTAGGTAATTTAGAAGATAAATAATTTTTAGTGTCTCAACAAAATGTAAAGATGATTAATTTAGCGCATGATATTGCTAAAAAAAAATTTGGAAAAACTTTCCCTAATCCCACAGTGGGATGTGTAATTGCAAAAAATTCAAAAATAATTTCTAAAGCTGTAACGAATAAATCTGGAAGGCCTCATGCCGAAGAAATAGCTCTAGCTAAAGCTGGTCATAAAGCTAAAGGAGCTTCAATGTATGTTACTTTAGAACCATGTTTTCATAGTTCAAAAGATGGATCATGCACAGATCAAATATTAAGATCAGGAATTAAAGAAATATTTATATCTGCGGCTGATCCAGATGTTAGAACTAATTATAAAAGTATTAAAAAGTTAAAAAAAAATAATGTAATTGTAAATGTAGGTTTAGAAAAGAATAGAACATATAATTTAAATAAATTTTTTTTTAAAAGTGTTTTAAAGAAAAAACCATTTACAAAAGTCAAAATTGCAACTTCTACAGATGAAAAAATTGCATGGCATGATTATAAAAGTAAATGGATATCTAATAAATCAAGTAGAGAATATGCGCATAAGTTAAGATCAATGAGTCAAGCTATTTTAACTACTTCAAAGACTGTATTAAAAGATGATCCAAGATTAACTATAAGATTAAAAAAAACTTTAGAGCAACATATTCCAATTATAATAATTGATAATAATCTAAAAATACCAATGAAATCAAAAATATTAAAAGATATATCTAAAAAAAGAATTATTATCTTTACTTCTAAAAAAAATAAAAAATCTGAAAATTTAATTAAATTAGGATGTGAAATTATTTTTTGTAAAATAAATAAAAACAAAAAACTAAATTTAAAAAATATTTTTAGTAAAATATACTCATTAAAAATATCTGATTTATTAGTTGAAGCAGGGGGTATTTTTTTTACAGAATTGTTAAATAAAAATTTAGTAGATGAAATTCATTTATTTAAATCCAAAATTATTATAGGAAAACATGGTAAGCCAGCAATTGTTGGAAAAAAACTTAGTCAATTAAATTTATCTTTAAATGAAAGAAAAAAATTCAAAGACGACATATATACAAACTATCAGGTGAATTAATGTTTACAGGTATTATTCAAGATTTAGGAACAATAAAAAACAAAGATGTGGGACTTTACCAAATATCTACGAATCTAGATTTGAGTGATTGTAAGGAAGGTTCTTCAATTTCTTGTAATGGAGTATGTCTTACAGCAAAGAATATAACTCCATCAAACAACAATTCATTTAGTTTTGATGTGAACATAGGCGAAGAAACTTTGAAAAGAACAAATCTTGCTAACTCTATTATAAAAAATGAAAATATTAATTTGGAAAAATCTCTTCAGATAGGTGACGAAATCAGTGGTCACTTTGTTTATGGTCATGTTGATACTACAACTAATATAAGTGATATTTTAGAACTTGAAAAAAGTTGGGAATATCATTTTGAAAAGAAATTTAATAAAAACAATAAATTTATTGTTGAAAAAGGATCTATTTCAATAAATGGTATTTCTTTAACAGTAGCAAAAGTAGAAAATAATACTTTTATGATTTCTGTCATTGATCATACATTTCATCATACTAATTTGAAATTTTTACAAAAAAGTGATCAAGTAAATATTGAATTTGATTATCTTGCCCGTTTCATCTTGAATAATGAATAAAGATAACATTGAAGAAAGTTTATCTTCTATAGAAGAAATCATAGAAGATGCAAGAAATGGTAAAATGTATATTCTTGTCGATGATCCCGATAGAGAAAATGAAGGTGATCTAATCATTCCAGCTCAATATGCTAGCTCTCAAACTATTAATTTTATGGCAAAGCATGGAAGGGGATTAATTTGTTTAGCATTAACTAAGGATAGAATAGAAGAATTGGAACTTCCCTTAATGAACCCAAGTAATAGAAAAAATGATTTAACTGCCTTTACTGTTTCGATCGAAGCAAAAGAAGGAGTGACAACCGGAATATCTGCAGCTGATAGAGCTCATACAATATCAGTAGCTGTAAATAATAATAGAAATAAGAATGATCTTGTTTATCCTGGACATGTTTTTCCTCTTATGGCCTGGGATGGGGGAGTATTAGTACGTGCTGGGCATACAGAAGCAGCAGTTGATATTTCAAAACTTGCAGATTTAAATCCTTCTGGTGTTATTTGTGAAATTATGAGTGAAGATGGATCTATGGCGAGATTACCAGAAATTATCAAGTTTGCAAAATTACATAATTTGAAAGTAGGAACGGTTAGTGATTTAATTAATTTTAGACTTAAAAAAACTAAAATTGTCGAACAGATCTCCGAAAGACAATTTGAAAGCGAGATGGGGTCAGAATTTACTTTAAAAGTTTTTCAAAATACTATTTCTGCTGAAAAGCATTACGCTCTAGTAAAAAATATTAATGATGAAAACCAACCTGTATTTGTTAGAATGCACAGATTGAATGTAACAAAGGATATATTTGAAGAAAAAAATATTTTTGGAAGTGAAATTAAGTCTGCCTTTCAACTTATAGAGAAGAATGGATCAGGAGCTATAGTTTTAATAAATAGTGACATGTCACCAAATATACTCAAAACTTTTAATAAAAGAAAAAGATCAAAAAATAAATTAGAACTAAGAGAATATGGTGTTGGAGCTCAGATTTTATCATTACTTCAAATAAATAAAATTATATTATTAACAAATACTAAGAAAAGAATTATTGCCTTAGATGGATTTAACATTGAAATAGTTGATCAGAGAAAAATATGAGTAATAAAATTCTAATAGTTTCAGCAAATTATTATACTGAAATATCGGGAAATCTTGAATTGGGTGCAAGCAACACTCTTAAAGAAAATGGTTATAAATATGAAGTTATTAATGCACCGGGTTGTTTTGAAATTCCCTATTTAATTAAAAAAAATATTGATAATTTTAGTGGATTTATTTCGCTAGGATGTATCATTAAGGGTGACACATATCATTTTGAAGTTATTGCTAATGAAACTGCTAGAAAGATTATGGATCTATCAGTTGACTTTAATGTTCCAATTGGATTTGGTATTTTAACGTGTTACGATTTAGAGCAAGCAAAAATCAGAAGTGACATTAATCGAAAAAACAAAGGTCAAGAAGCTGCTTTAGCCTGTATAAAGTTATTAAAATAAAAAATGCAAAATTATATCAAGTCACAGACAAGACTTGCATTTGTTCAATATATTTTTCAGAATGAATTCTTAGATACAGATTCTTCAGAAAATATTGAAGATTTTCAAAAACATTTTCATAATACTAATATTGCTATAATTGATGACAAGAAAGAATTTAAGCTAAAATTTAACAAGAATTTTTTAAATAGACTTTTTTTTAGTTTTAAAAACAATATTGATAGAAAAAATATTATTAAGGATTTAAATGGTTTTATAGATATTAATCGAAAATTTGAAAGATGGGATAATATTTTAAAATCAATAATATTCGCAATTATTGCAGAATTATTAATTACTGAAAAAAATAGATTTAAAATTGTTTTTAATGATTACTTAAATATAAGCAAAAGTCTTGTTTCTCAAAAAGAAACTAAATTAATTAATGCTATAATTCAAAAATATATAGATAAAAATGAAATTTATAAAAAATAATTTATCTGAAAAATTAATAATTAATAAATATTTAAAAAAATTAAATTGTAAAAATAAGGGAACATTCAATTTTGAAAATGATGGGGCATATTTAGACTTAAAGAATAAAAATTATAAACTTACTGTTACTACTGATAATATTTCTGAGAATATAGATTTTTTCTCTAATGATACCCCTAAATCAATAGCTCAAAAAATTACAACTGTGAATTTGTCTGATATTTTTGCTATGGGAGCTACACCTCACTCTTATCTTTTGAATTTATATTTACCAAATCATATTAATGAAAATTGGTTAAATTCATTTTCAAATCAATTAAAGAGAATACAACATAAATATGGATTTTATCTTTTGGGTGGTGATTTATCCAAATCAAATAAACTTATTGTTTCTTCAACTTTTTTTGGATTTATAAAAAAGAAGCTAGAGATATTTCAAAATAAATTTAATTTACATGACGATATTTTAATAACTGGAAATATTGGCGAGTCAAAGATTGGTTTAGAAATTTTAAAAAAAAAAATTTCATCAAATATAAATTTGAATCAATATTTTATTAATAAATATTTATATCCTATACCTTGTAAACTTGGACCATTAATTGCAAATCATGTTAACTCAATGAAAGATATTTCTGATGGTTTGATTGGAGATTTAACTGATATGTTAAATAGTAAATACGGTGCATTAATTAATGTAAATAAAATTCCATTAAGTTTTAAGACAAAAAAAATACTCAATGATAAAAATAATTTTAGATTAGAAAACCTTTTAAATGCTGGTGATGATTATGGATTGATAATCATATCTAGTCAAAAAAATAGGAATAAAATTTTTAATATTGCTAATAAAAATAATATTAATATTGCTTTAATAGGAAAAATAATAAGTGAAAAAGGAATTCATTTCGATTCACATTTAGACTTGAAGAATATTGAGAAATTTGATCATTTCTCCTAAAAACTTGATTTTTTCTATAGTTTCTGACATATCACCAAAATTTTAAGGAGTTTTAAATGACAACACTGCAAGTATTAATTGTTTTATGCGGATTAGCAGCCGTATTATATGGTCTAGTAACATCTAGGCAAATTTTATCTCTTGGTTCTGGAAATGATAAGATGCAAGAAATTGCTGGCGCAATTCAAGAAGGGGCTAGAGCTTATTTAAACAGACAGTACATGACAATCGCAATAGTAGGTGTTGTTATTTTTGCGCTCATATGGATTGTTTTTGATTTAGCATCAGGAATTGGTTTTTTAATAGGTGCTTTTTTTTCTGGTGCTGCAGGTTATGTTGGAATGAATATATCGGTTAGATCTAATGTTCGCACCACACATGCTGCAAGTAAAAGCTTAGCAGAAGGTTTATCAGTATCATTTAAAGCAGGTGCTGTTACTGGAATGCTAGTTGCAGGCTTTGCATTACTCTCTATTTCGATTTTTTATTTTGTTTTGCACAACTCTGGCTCATTCCCGGGGAGAGAGATTGTAGCTCCTTTAGTTTCTTTAGGATTTGGTGCTTCATTAATTTCAATATTTGCAAGACTAGGTGGTGGTATTTTTACCAAGGGCGCTGATGTTGGTGCAGATTTAGTTGGTAAAGTAGAAGCAGGTATTCCTGAAGATGACCCACGAAATCCTGCTGTTATTGCAGACAACGTTGGCGATAATGTTGGTGATTGCGCAGGTATGGCTGCAGATCTTTTTGAAACTTACGTTGTTACAGTTGTGGCAACAATGGTTTTAGCTTCTATATTTTTTATTGAAAATTCTTATACTATGATGATTTTCCCTTTAACCATTGCTGGAGTTTGTGCTTTAACTAGCATAATTGGTACTTATTTTGTTAAGCTTGGAAAAAATAATAATATCATGGCAGCTCTTTACAAAGGTTTTGCAGTATCAGCTATTTTGTCAGCAATATTATTATATTTCGTAACTGACTATATAGTGGGCTTAAATAGTGTTTTAGTTGTGGAGGGCACATCTCAACAATTCACTGGAATGTCACTTTTTATATGTGGTTTACTTGGTCTTATTATTACAGGCTTAATTATATGGGTAACTGAATATTATACTGGAACAAATTACAGACCCGTTCAAAGTATTGCTCAATCATCTACAACTGGCCATGGAACCAATGTAATACAAGGTCTTGCAATAAGCTTGGAAGCAACAGCTTTGCCAGCTTTAATAATTGTGGCTGGAATTATATCCACTTATTCTCTAGCTGGTTTATTTGGCATTGCTATTGCGGTTACAACTATGTTAGCTTTAGCTGGTATGGTTGTTGCACTAGACGCCTACGGACCTGTAACGGATAATGCCGGGGGTATTGCAGAAATGTCAAACTTAGATGAAAATGTAAGAAAGACAACTGATGCACTTGATGCAGTTGGTAATACAACTAAAGCTGTAACGAAAGGTTATGCAATAGGATCAGCAGGATTAGGAGCGCTAGTTCTATTTGCAGCTTATACAGAGGATCTTGATCATTTTGCAAAAGATCCAAATAGTCCTTTGTATGGAATAGAAGTTTCTTTTGATTTATCCAATCCTTACGTAGTTGTTGGTTTATTATTAGGAGGGCTATTACCTTTCTTATTTGGTGCTTTAAGTATGACTGCAGTTGGTAGAGCAGCTGGTTCAGTAGTTTTAGAGGTAAGAAGACAGTTTAAAGAAATTCCTGGTATAATGGAAGGTAAGGGTAAGCCAGAATATGGAACGTGCGTAGATATACTTACTAAATCTGCAATTAAAGAAATGATTATACCATCAATGTTACCTGTTCTATCACCTATTGTTGTCTATTTTGTTATATTATTTATAGCTGGTCAAGCAGCGGCATTATCATGTTTAGGGGCACTATTACTTGGTGTTATTATAACCGGTCTGTTTGTAGCAATAAGCATGACTGCAGGGGGCGGTGCATGGGATAATGCAAAAAAATATATTGAAGATGGCAATCACGGAGGTAAGGGTAGTGAGGCACATAAAGCAGCAGTAACAGGGGATACTGTTGGAGACCCTTATAAAGATACAGCTGGGCCAGCAGTTAATCCAATGATAAAAATTACAAATATTGTTGCATTATTATTATTAGCCGCGATATCATTATAAAATTAAGGAGTAGTTGGTAATTCTTGCTGAGTTCCAACTCCTCCAAATATTTTTTCTAAAAAGCCTCTTCTTACAATTTCATTTGTTGTTTTATCTTTAGACAATTTTACATTTTTAATATCTTTAATATTAAATACTTCTGAGTTAGTTATATGATCATTCTCATCTATTTTGAATACAAAAACAAAACTATATTTTACTTCTTTATTAAAGATCGATTTTTTTTCACTTTTTTCAGAAAAATAAAAATATTTATTTTCTATTGGATCAATATAACTAGGAGTACCTAGTTTATTAATTAATTTTTCTTTATTTTTGAAATTAATTTCTTTTAATTCTTCATTAATTAAAATCTTTCCAGAATATGTGGTTTTATTAGAACAGTTTGCTAAAATAAAAAAAATACATATATAAAAAAAAAATTTAAACATTAATGATATTACAATACTTTAAAAAAAAAGAAAATAAAGAGCAAATAATTGCAATTGATCAATACAAAAAAATTCTTGCCGAAACTAACTTATTTTTAAATGAGAATAATTTTTTTAAACTAAAAAATTATAAAGTATCTTTTGAAATTGTTTCTATTTTTCTAATTATGTTTATTCGTAAAAACTTACTAGAATATAATAGAAAACTCTATCTTAAAGTAAATGATGAATTATTATCACTATTTATTTCTGATCTTGATGAATCACTTAGAGAGAAGGGTATTGGAGACATGTCAATTGGTAAATATGTTAAATCGTATGTAAAAAAATTTTATTTTAGAATAAGTAAATTTCCAGAAGATAATAATCTTTATAAAAATGAGACTTTTATTGAATATCTTAAATTAATAGATTTAATTAAAAATGATGATTATGTTAATGTTTCTAGAAAATTTAATGACAAATTTACTGAATTCATAAATTCTAGAAATTAAGATATTAGCTTTTGTTTAAAATAAGTGTAAATTTAACTTGAAATAATTTAAAAAACTAATAATTGGTCAAAAATGGCTGTTCCTAAAAGAAAAACCAGTGTTTCAAAAAGAAATATGAGAAGATCTCATGATTCTTTGAAAAAAATTAATTTTATTTTAGATAAAGACTCTGGTGAGCCAAGATTACCTCACAGGATTGATCTTTCTACTGGTATGTACAAGGGTCGAGAAGTTCTTAAAAAAAAATCAAAAGAAAATAATTAACTAATGTCTGAAAGGCAGGTAGTAATTGCTGTAGATGCAATGGGTGGGGAGAATAGTCCTTACAAAGTATTAAAAGGTGTTGAAATTTTTCTTCAAAAAGAAAAAAATACAAAATTCATTTTTTTTGGTGATAAATTATTAATTAATCAAAATATAAAAAAACATAATTTAAATATTTTTAACTTTGAAGTTGTAAACACAGAAGATATTATTTCTGATGAAGATAGTGTTAATACTATTCTTAGATCTAAAAAAAATAGTAGTATTTATAAGGCTTTAGAGTTTGCAAAAAATAATGAGAAATCTGGCTTTGTGTCATCTGGAAGTACGGCTGCCATCATGATACTTTCAAGAGTTCATATGGGAATGATAGAGGGCATTGATAGACCGGCTATTTGCTCATTAATCCCAAACAAAAAAAATTACTCACTTATGCTAGATTTAGGCGCAAACGTGTTAGTTAGTGGATCAAACTTGTTTCAATTTGCACTTATGGGTTATTGTTATTATTCTATAATAAATAAAAATAAAAAACCAAAAATAGGTATTTTAAATATTGGGACAGAAAATAATAAAGGTTTAGAATTTCTTCAGGAGGCAGCAGATTTAATTCTTTCAAGTTTTTTAAAAGAACACTTTATAGGTTTTATAGAGCCTAATAAAATAACGTCTGGTGATTGTGATATAATTGTTTCTGATGGTTACACTGGAAACA
>CACLXJ010000022.1 GCA_902610845.1 uncultured Alphaproteobacteria bacterium
ACTCCTGATAATTCTATCTCTTCAAATGAATGGTATTATTATGATCTAGAGCAAATTCAAACTTACTTAAATGCTAAGATTAATCAGAAATTTTTCATTAAAAATATGAGCAATTATGCAGAGAATTTCTTAATACCATCATCTCAAAATCATAATTTTTCAAATAATCATTTGCAGTATGCAATTACATGGTTTTTGATGAGCTTTTCTTTTTTGATTATTTTTATAATTTATTTATTTAGGAAGACAAAATGAAAACATATTTAAAACTTAAAGAAATCTTTAATGAAGCTTCACTGACATCAGATATTGCAGGTATTTTACACTGGGATATGGCAACAATGATGCCAAGCAGCTCAAGAGATCAAAGATCAGAGCAATTAGCCTATTTATCAAAACTTAGTCATAGTAAAATTTCATCTTCTGAAGTTGGTGATTTAATTGAAGACTCAAAGAATCTTAATTTAAATAACAGTGATCAGAAAAACTTAAAAGAAATGGATAGAGAATATAAATTAGCTTCTGCTATACCAACGGAGCTTGTAGAAAAAATTTCAAAATCTTCAGCAAATTGTGAAGGTGTTTGGCAAGAGGCAAGGGAAAAATCTGATTTTAATTTAGTAAAAGAAAATTTAGAAGAACTTATTAATTTAACGAAAGAAGAAGCAAATATTTTAGGAGAAACTTTTAGAGTTTCTCCATATGAAGCTCTAATAAATAAATTTGAACCTTCTTCAGAAGAAAATAAAATATCTGCAGTATTTGATGATTTACAAAAATTTCTATCACCACTTATTGATAAAATTATAGATAAACAAAAAAATGAAGAAACACTTCGATTTGAAATAAGTATAGATGAAGAAAAGCAGAAAAATATTTCTGAATATATAATGAAACAAATAGGTTTTGATTTTACAAAAGGAAGACTTGATAAAAGTGTTCACCCTTTTTGTGGAGGATCTACAAATGATGTCAGAATTACAACTAGATATAATAATGATAATCCATTTTCATCTTTAGATGGTGTTATGCATGAAACTGGACATGCATTATATGAGCTAAACCTCCCAAAAGATTGGATGCATCAGCCAGCAGGTAAATCTAGAGGGATGGCCATGCATGAAAGTCAATCCCTATTAATTGAAATGCAAATCACAAGGTCTTTAGCTTTTAAAAAATTTTTATCTAATACTTTAAATAAAAAATTTAATATTAAAGACAAAGCTACAAATCCAGACAATCTTTACAAATTGGGTACTCGTGTAAATAAATCTTTTATAAGAGTTGAGTCGGATGAAGTAACCTATCCCCTGCATATTATTTTAAGATTTAATTTAGAAAGAAAAATTTTTAATAATGAAATAAATATTGCAGACATTCCCGATGCTTGGAATGATGAATTTAATAGATTATTTAATTTATCAATAAATAAAGACACTGATGGATGTTTACAAGATATTCATTGGTTTGCTGGATTATTTGGATACTTTCCAACATATTCATTAGGAGCACTCACTGCTGCTCAATTCGCGTCTCAATTGAGAATAGATCAAAAGGAATTGGATAAGGAAATAGAAAATGGTGAATTTTCGAATTTAGTAAACTGGCTTAAAAAAAATATCCATGAAAAAGCTAGTTTTTTTTCAACTAATCAGGTTTTAGAACAGGTTACAAATTCACCTTTAAATGCTAAATATTTCAAAGAATATATAACTAATCGCTATCTTTAATGAAATATTTAAGCACAAGAGATGATTCTCTAAGCAGATCATTTAATGACATTCTTTATCAAGGATTATCTAGAGATGGCGGTTTATATTTACCCAAAAGCTGGCCCAAAATAGACTTATTAAGTTTAAAAAATAAATCATACGAAGAAGTAGCATGCGAAATCATTTTTCCTTATGTAAATGAAAATATAGAAAAATTAGAATTACAAAAAATTTTACATGAAACCTATTCAAAATTTGATCATGATAAAATAGCTCCATTAGTAGAATTAGAAAATAATAAATTTTTATTAGAATTAATTTATGGGCCTACTTATGCTTTTAAAGATTATGCTTTACAATTTCTTGGTAACCTATTTTCTACAAGCTTAGAGATTTCTCCAAAAAAAATTACTATTTTAGGCGCAACTTCTGGTGATACTGGCTCAGCTGCAATTCATTCTTTTAAATCAAAAAAAGATATAAATGTATTTATTTTACATCCTCATAATAAAGTATCAACTATTCAGCAAAAACAAATGACTACAATAATTGATAAGAATATTTTTAACATCGCTATAGATGGAAATTTTGATGACTGTCAAAAAATTGTCAAAGAATTATTTGTGGATGATGAAATACAACTGTCTACCTCTTTAACTGCTGTAAACTCTATAAATTGGGCACGATTAATTGCACAAGTTGTTTATTATTTTTGGGCTTACCTGCAAACTGATAAGCAGCAAATTAATTTTATTGTTCCTTCAGGAAATTTTGGTAATATTTTTTCAGCCTTTGTTGCTAAACAAATGGGATTACCTATTGGTCATTTACATATTGCAACTAATTCTAATGATATCTTGAAGTCCATAGTAGACAATGGAGAAATGAAAAAAAAATCTGTTTCTCAAACATATAGTCCTAGTATGGATATACAAGTTTCAAGTAACTTTGAGAGGCAAATTTTTGAGAGCGTAAATAGAGATAGCAAAAGAGTAAATGAAGTATTCGAAAGCTTTTCATCAAAAGGTTTTTACCAATTTGATGACTCTGTATTAGCTGAGTTCCAGCACATATATAAGGCTTCTTCAATTGATGATAATCAAACTCTAGAAACAATTAAATATGTATATGAAAAATATAATTATATTTCTGATCCACATACTGCAACAGGCCTAAAAGTATTATTAGATAAAAAAGATGATGAAGCCTGGGTATCTTTGGTTTGTGCACATCCTGCAAAATTTAACAAAGCTGTGAATAAAGCAATTAATAAAGAAATTGATATACCAAAAGAATTGAGCAATCTCTTTGATAAAGAGGAAAAGATGACTATATTACCCAATAGTACTAAAGATGTAAAAAACTTCATCTTAGAAAAAATAAGCTATGCATAAAATTACAACATTAGAAAATGGATTAAGAATAGTAACCCAAAATATGCCAGGGCTGGAAACAGTATCAATGGGTATATGGAATTTTGTTGGCGGTAGAGATGAATCAAAAGACATAAATGGTGTTGCACACCTTTTAGAGCATATGGCTTTTAAAGGTACATCAACAAAAAATGCCCTTCAAATAGCTGAAACAATTGAAAATGTTGGCGGAGATATAAATGCTTATACGTCAAAAGAAATAACAGCTTATTATGTAAAGCTCTTAGCTGATGATCTGCATTTTGGAATAGATATTCTTACAGATATTTTGCAAAATTCTACATTTGCAGAAGATGAACTTAATAGAGAAAGGGGAGTCATAATACAAGAAATTGGAATGTACCTTGATACTCCTGATGATATGATTTTTGATTATTGGCAAGAAAAAGCATACCCGGACCAGCCAATGGGACGTTCCATATTGGGTAAAACTGATATTATTAAAAATATTTCAAGAGACGAAGTTAAAGACTTTATGATGAATCATTATAATCCAAAAAAAATGATTATAAGTGCAGCTGGAAAAATTGACCATGATCAATTCGTAGAATCAATTAAAAAATCATGTACTAACTTACCAAGTGGATTATCTACTGAAAGACAAAAAGCTGATTATAAATCTGGAGAATACAGAGAAGATAAAAAATTAGAGCAGATTCACTTACTACTTGGTTTTGAAGGTATAAATTACCACCATGATGATTACTATTCTTTATTGGTTTACTCTTCTTTATTAGGTGGAGGTATGTCATCAAGATTATTTCAAGAGATTAGAGAGAAACGTGGTCTTGTATATGGTATTACTTCTTTCAGCTCATCTTATACTGATACAGGTGTTTTTGGTATCTATTGCGGAACAGGAGAAAATCAAATTCAAGAACTGATACCGGTTTTATGTGATCAATTAAATGAAAGTCCTAATTCAATAACAGAAAAGGAAATAAATAGAGGTAAAGCTCAGTTAAAAGCAAGTTTAATGATGGGAAGAGAAAGTGCATTCAGAAGATGTGAGAGTGCTGCTAGACAACTTCTGGTTTTTAATAGAATAATTGAACCTTCTGAAACTATTAAAAATATAGATAAGGTTTCTAAAAAAACAGTCCAAAAAATAGCCAATGAAATTGTAAAAGGGCCAATTACTATATCAAGTATTGGACCATTATCTAAACTTGAAAATCTAGATAAAATTCAATCGCGTATAAATTAAATTTAAAACTATGCTAAATAATAATTTATTTTATTTTCAAAGATTCATTAATTGAATGCTTAAGCTCTCCATCTTCAGATGATAAATTCATAGATACTTTTATGGACTCACCTATTTTGAAATTTCCTTCAGTAAATTTTTTTCGTATATAATTTTCTATTTCACGTTGAGAACTAATACCAACTTGTTTAAGAAATTTTCTAATCTCTAAATTTAAATTATCTTCATCCATAATTTATTATAAATTATTTTGATAGATTCAATCAATAATGTTATTAATTTTATATGGAAACTGCTTCTTTTAAAACTAAACTCGGTTGGATTACGGTAAAAAAAAAGGGCGGCAACATCTTTTCACTGAGTTTTGGCAAAACAAATAAAACAATTGATTTAACTAATATTAAGAATCAGATTAATTTATATGCTGCTGGAAAACTTAAAAATTTTAAGATTAAATATTCTTTTGAAGGCTCTACTTTTTTGCAAAAAAAAATTTGGAAAGAATTATCTAAAATTAAATATGGTAAAGTTTCAACGTATGGAGAAATAGCAAAAAAAGTTGGTACATCACCAAGATATGTAGGGAATGTTTGTGGGCAAAATAGACTTTTAATTATTATACCTTGCCACCGTGTAATTCGTAGTGATGGTAAACTTGGAGGATTTTCAGGAAGAGGAGGTATTAAATTAAAAAAAAGATTACTCAATTTAGAAAAACATGCCCCTTAAAATAATTATTCTTCAACATACACCCCTGGTAACAGCTGGATACTTTACAAATTTAATGAGTGAAGACTTAGTTGAAACAACTATTATTAGATTAGATAAGGGAAAAAAAATTCCTAATAATCTTGATATATTTGATGGAATGATATGTTTAGGTGGACCAATGGATACTTGGATGGAAGAACAATATCCGTGGATGATTGATGAAAAAAATAAGATAAAGGAATTTGTTCTAAATAATCGAAAACCATATCTCGGAATCTGTTTAGGCTGTCAATTTTTAGGAGAAATTCTTGGCGGTAAAGTAATTAAATCTAATCCTCCAGAAATTGGGGTTCTAAATATTAATATTTTAGATAATAAAAAAAAGGATCAAATTTTTGGAAATTTTGATAATCAGATCAAAGCATTACAATTGCATAGTTATGAAGTAAGTGAACTAAATAATTCTGAAGTTACTATTTTGGGCTCATCAGATATTACAAAATTTCAAATTTTTAAGTATAAAAATCATGCTTATGGCATTCAATTTCATATAGAAGTAGATGAAAACACAATCATTAAATGGTCTAAAGTCCCTGAATTAAAAAATGCTTTAGAAAAATATTTAGGAAAAAATTCTATTTATGAACTGGATAAATCACTTAGAAATAATATTCAAGAAATGAACAATAATACTAAAAAATTATACGAAAATTTTAAAAATTTAATGACTACTTTAAAGTTTCATGCTTAAATAGTTTTGGAGAAAATTTATGAAAAAAATTAAAGGACCTGCTATATTTTTAGCACAGTTTATAGGAGATAAAGAACCATTTAATTCACTACCTAGTATCTGCAAATGGGTATCTGATCTTGGATATAAAGGAATACAATTACCAGCAGAAAATTTAGCAGTTTTTGATTTAGACAAAGCAGCTTCGAGTAAAGATTATTGTGATGAAATAAAAGGAATAGTAAAAAATTTTAATCTTGAAATAACTGATATTGCATCTCATCTAACAGGTCAATTGGTTGCAGTTCATCCCGCTTATGACACACTCTTTGATGGTTTTGCTGCTGACGAAGTAAAGGGTAATCCAAAAGCTAGACAAGAATGGGCAGTAAAAAGGATGATGAATGTGGCTCAAGCATCAAAAAACTTAAATTTAAAAACTGCCGCTACATTTTCTGGTGCTTTATGTTGGCCCTTTCTTTATCCATTTCCTCAAAGACCTTCAGGTTTAGAAGATGAAGCTTTTGGAGAATTAGCAAAAAGATGGCATCCAATTTTAGATAAATTTGATGATTGTGGTGTAGATCTTTGTTACGAAATTCACCCTAGTGAGGATTTACATGACGGTTCAACTTTCGAA
The DNA here is from genome assembly GCA_902610845.1 of uncultured Alphaproteobacteria bacterium. Taxonomy (GTDB): domain Bacteria; phylum Pseudomonadota; class Alphaproteobacteria; order HIMB59; genus CACPNW01. The sequence continues at coordinate 6,434 of CACLXJ010000022.1, forward strand.
ATGTTTTTAGAGAAAGTAAAGAATCATAAACGTTGTAATATGTTATATGATCCTAGTCATTATGTTCTCCAATGTTTAAACTATCTTGATCACATTGATATTTACCATGAAAGAATAAAAATGTTTCATGTAAAAGATGCAGAATTTAACCCTTCTGGTAGGCAAGGAGTTTATGGAGGTTATCAATCATGGATAAATAGAGCTGGTAGATTTAGATCACTTGGTGATGGACAGGTTGATTTTAAATCAATTTTTTCAAAACTATCTGGTTATAATTTTGATGGATGGGCAGTTTTAGAATGGGAATGCTGTATTAAAAGCCCAGAACAAGGTGCAGCTGAAGGAGCTCCATTTATTCAAAATCACATTATTGAAGTTACAGAAAAAGCTTTTGATGATTTTGCAAGTTCTGGAACTGATGAGCAAGCTAACAAAAAGATTTTAGGTATATAAGGAGTTATTATGGGAAGAAGATTAAAACTTGGAATGATAGGTGGTGGCCAAGGAGCTTTTATAGGAGCTGTACATCGTTTATGCGCAAGAATGGATGATAAGTATGAATTTGTTGCTGGTTGTTTATCTTCAACTCCAGAAAAAGCAGCTAAATCTGCTGAGGAAATTGGTCTCGATCTTTCAAGAAGTTACCCTGATTTTAAAACTATGGCGGAGGAAGAATCTAAAAGAGATGATGGCATTGATGTAGTGTCTATTGTTACGCCAAATCATATGCATGCTGCACCAGCAATAGAATTTCTAGATAAAAATATTCATGTCATTTGTGATAAACCTATGACTTCTACAATGGAAGATGCTCATAAATTAGTTGAAGCAGTCTCTAAATCTGACGCTCATTTTTTCTTAACTCATAATTATTCTGGATATCCAGTCGTTAGAGGTATGAGATCGCTTATTGAAAATGGAGCACTAGGCAAAATAAGAATTGTTAAAGGATCTTATTTGCAAGGATGGCTCGGATCAAAAGAAGAAGATTCTGGTTCAAATAAACAAGCAGAATGGAGAACTGATCCTTCAAGAAGTGGGGCTGCAGGAGGTGTAGGTGATATTGGTAGTCATACTATGCATTTGTTAGAATTTATAACTCAATTAAAATTGCAATCAGTTAGTGCAGATCTTACAACTTTTGTTGAAGGAAGAAAATTAGACGATGATGCTTCAATTATGATCAGATTAAATAATGGTGCTAAGGGATCATTATCTATTTCTCAAGTTGCAACAGGTGAAGAAAATAATTTTACTGTAGCTATTTATGGTGACAAGGGTGCATTAAAATGGAGTCAAGAAAATCCAAATTATGCAACATTTAGTCAAGTAGGGGAGGCAAGCCAGATAATAACTAGAGGTGGTTCAATTAAAGTTGAGGGAACTGAAGCTAATGTTCGAATCCCTGCAGGTCATCCAGAAGGGTATCTTGAAGCATTTGCACAAATTTACTCTGATGCTGCAGATGTTATCCAAAATAAGGAAAATAAAGAAGAATTACTAAAGCTTCTTCCAAATATTGACGATGGTTTACACATAATGAAGTTTATAAACGCAAGTGTCGATTCTAGTTCAAAAGACTCAAAGTGGATAAATTTATCTGAAATTATATGAATTTTTCCTTATTTTTCTTGTATTTTTTTATTCATGCAAAAAATGCATAGCAAACTTTACTTAAATATTCTTAATAAATTTTAATAATAAAGTAAACCACCATTACGTTCATCATTCTTTTTGAATGACGGAAGTAGACGAAAGTCGAAGGAACGCATGCAAAGTTATAAAATCGTTCAATTTGCAGTTTGCAAATCGGAAGTAGGTTAAACCGAAGGAACGCGGATCTTAGTAATTAATTTCCATAGCTACGCATGAAGTAACACATGACTCAGTGTGAGCCATGTACTGTGAAATTTATAATGGAGGATTAATGTTAAAAAAATCTATATATTTCATTGGCATTGTAACTGTCTTCTTACTCTTTAGCTCTTACGCAAGAGCAGAGGTAGATGGTGAAGTGCAATACATATTAAATACTTTCCTATTTCTTGTATCTGGGTTCTTGGTCATGTGGATGGCAGCAGGATTTGCAATGCTTGAATCAGGACTTGTTACATCCAAAAGTGTAGCAACAATTGCAGCTAAAAACATTGGCTTGTATTCAATTGCAGGAATAATGTTTTGGTTAGTCGGATACAATATGGCTTACGGTATACCCGCTGGTGGATTTATTGGATCTCCAATTCCTTGGAGTGATGGTAGCGCTGTCGATACAGGTTATTCAGATGGTTCTGACTGGTTCTTTCAGATGGTATTTTGTGCAACAACTTGCTCAATTGTATCTGGAACACTAGCTGAAAGAATTAAAATTTGGCCATTCTTTATTTTTTGTGCTTTATTAACTGGTTTCATTTATCCAATTGAAATGGGTTGGCAGTGGGGCGGAGGATACTTAGCGGAAGCTGGTTTCTCAGATTTTGCTGGATCAACTCTAGTACATAGTGCAGGAGCAGCAGCAGCACTTGCTGGTGCAATTTTATTAGGCCCAAGATTAGGAAGATTCACTGATAGTGGTGAAGCAAGTCCAATGGAGCCTTTTGCAAATTCTTCAATACCTCTTGCAACTCTTGGTGTATTTATCCTATGGCTTGGATGGTTTGGGTTTAATGGTGGATCACAACTTGCAATGGGTACATTTGATGATGTTACGGCAGTAGCAACAATATATATTAATACTAACTTGGCAGCTGGTGCAGGTGTAATGGCTTGTGCAGTAATTTCAAGACTAGTAACTGGTAAAACAGATGTTGTTATGATGCTTAATGGCGCATTAGGTGGTCTAGTAGCAATTACAGCAGAACCATTAGCTCCATCACCAATCCTAGCAATAATCATTGGTGCAGTTGGTGGTTTAATTGTCTTCTACGGCACTAGACTTTTAATATCTCTAAAAATTGATGACGTTGTAGGTGCAATTCCTGTTCACGGTTTTGCTGGAATTTTTGGAACATTAGTTGTTCCAATTTCAAACAGTGCTGCAAGTTTTGGAGCTCAACTTTACGGTATAATAGCAATTAATGTTTTCGTTTTTGTTGTATCATTTATTATTTGGTACATCATGAAAATGCTCTTTGGTATTAGAATTAGTGAAGAGGCTGAAAAACTTGGAACAGATAAATCTGAAGTAGGCGTAATGGCTTACAGTATCAGAGACTAATGAATTTAGTGATTAGCACATCAACTCCTTATAGTTGGTCACTAAAAAATGGGAGAGCATTTGCTCTCCCAAATTTACTAAACATTAATGAGAGGGTCAAATGACTGAAACAGAAATTATAAAAGAAAAAAAAAGAAATATATATTCAAGCTTCTTTTCAGAAGATTATGTTTCAAAATTTTTATTTAAATCAATTTTACACCATGTCATTTCCTTAGAGATCTATGAAAATAATAAATTAAATGGAATTTCATTTGAAACAATTTGTGCAAATATACCCAAGTCAATCGGTTCTAGATCATCTATTCAATCAATTTTAAACGAAGCGTTGGAAAAAAATATTTTTGTAAAAGAACAAAGTAAAACAGATAAACGAATAAAAAATTACTACTTAAGCAGTAATTTTTTTAATATGATTAACTCTTGGTTACAAAAAGAGGGTTCATTTTTTAGTAAGTTGAGTTTAGAAAATTAATTTAGTTTAATCAATTAGAGAAAATTTATATGAAAACATCATTTATTATTACTGGAAAGAAACATATTTTGAAATATGAAAGAAAAATGCCTGAAAAAGAAGTAATTAAAATGAAATCATTTGTGACAAATAAAGGAACAAAACTTACAAAAACTTCAAAGTTTAAAATAAAAAAAGTTTTAGAAAAAGATCAGGAAAGGGTTTTTGAAATTATTCTATAATTAACAATTTCCAGAGAAAATTGATAGTTTACTTGCATCTATTCCTAATAAATTAAATGCATCTTTCCACTTATTACTTACTTTTTCGTCAAAAATAAAATCACTATTTGCTTTTAGTGTCATCCAACTATTTGACGCCAATTCTTTTTCAATTTGTCCTGGACCCCATCCTGCATATCCAAGAGCTAGAATACTATTCTTTGGACCATTACCTTTAGAAAGGTCTTCAAAAAATTCTGAAGTACTGGTTAAAGCTACCCCTTTATCTATTGTCAGGGTTTCTTTTTGAATTACTTCGTCAGAATGTAAAACGAACCCTCTGCCACTTTCAACAGGACCACCATAGCGAATGTAAAGTTTCTTATCTTCTAATGGCTTGTCTATACCTAGTTGTTCAAGCAAATCAGGGTAAAGGTCATAATCAATTTTTTTGTTTATTATTATACCCATAGCCCCATCTTTTGAGTGAGCACACATATAAATTACCGTTTTTTCAAATCTATCATCTTCTAATGAAGGCATTGAAATTAAGAACTGACCAGTTAAATTCATATAGTATATATATTCGCGTTAATTTATATTTTTCAATATTGTATTGATTTATTTTATATGGACAAGGTAATAAAAGTTAGAAAACTATTAAAAATAGCAATAATACTTGCTCTTGGGCTATTTAGCCCAGCTGGATACTCCTTGTCTTCAGATTGGGCAATTAGTGAAAAATCAAAAGTTAGATTAATTTCACCAATGACCACATCAAATAATAACAACCAATTAATTTTAGCATTAGAATATGAACTAGAAGAGGAATGGAAAACATATTGGAAATCTCCTGGAGGAGGAGGTTTTCCTCAAAAAATTATATGGAATAATTCCACCAACGTTAAAGATATTAAAATATTATGGCCAGAGCCAATAGAATTTGAAATACTAGGTTTAAAATCAATTGGTTATAAAGATAAAGTTATCTTCCCTTTGATTGTAGATATTGAAGACTACCAAAAACAAACAAATTTAAATATAAATATAAATTATTTAGTTTGTAGAGATGTTTGTATTCCAGGTAATGCAGATATATTTTTAAACTTACCATCTGGAGATGGGGCTTACACAGATTATTTTTTTGAAATAGAAAAAGTTTTATCTACTACCTTTAACAATAATATTGATTTTACTCCCATTTCTAATTTCTCATTTAAAGCTATTGAAAATAGTAATGACGTTATTTTTGATATAGAAATTTCAACTAGTTCTTTTTTTGATGATCCGAAAATTTTTATTCACACACCATTTGGACTACCTGTTGTAGAACCAATAAATAACTATTCTCTTGATTTTCAAAAATTAAAAACCTCTTTTAATTTTAGATCAGATCAATTTAATGAAAAAAAGTTTCCAATTGAAATATTTTTTTACGATAATAACCACAGCTTTAAAGTTGAAAAAAGTGTAGAAATTGAAAATGTAGATAAAAATATCTCTATAAATACTAGTCTTATATATTTACTCTTAATTTCACTATTAGGTGGGTTTATTTTGAATCTTATGCCATGTGTTTTTCCAGTATTATCCTTAAAATTATTATCTGTAATTAATACTGAAGATCAAAAGATAAAAAGTAGTTTTTTTATAACCGTAGTGGGTATTATCACTTCTTTTCTAATACTTGGTGTATTTTTTGCTATCCTGAAACAAATCAATATTTCAATATCTTGGGGTATGCAATTTCAAGAACCCTACTTTTTAATGTTAATTTTAATAATTATATCAATGTTCTTCTTGAATACACTCGGTCTTTTCCAAATAAATTTACCAAGTTTTTTATATTCATCAAGAATTTTAAATTCAGGAAATAATTTTTATACAAAAAATTTCTTTAATGGTTTTTTTGCTACACTACTTGCTACACCTTGTTCTGCACCTTATTTAGGAACAGCTGTCACAGCTGCATTTACTCAATCAACAATGTATCTATTTTTAATTTTCTGTTTCATGGGTATAGGAATGAGCATACCTTATTTGGTTATCGCTTTTTTTCCAGGCTTAATTTCCTTTTTACCTCGATCTGGAAAATGGATGATTTATTTTAAATATTTTTTATCTATT
>CACLXJ010000023.1 GCA_902610845.1 uncultured Alphaproteobacteria bacterium
ATTCCAAAAAGTAAAATAGCATAACTTAAATCAGTTTCATCAATTGAAAGCCTATTCATATTCCATGGGGTTATTCCAAAATAACAACCCACAACTATCATAGGATAAGCAGATGTTATTACCGATGCAAACGTAGCTCTTTTAAATATTATTTTATCTTCTTCTAACACAAAGTACTTTACCAACGGTGATGAACATCATCAAAAAAATATTTTGTATAAATATTTTTAATTTCACTCATTAAAGATGAAATTTCATTGGCGTTTGAAGAAGAGGTATTTAAATTTACATGATCTTTATTTTTTGCGCCTGGAATTACTACACTGACAGCATCATGCATTAAAATCCATCTAAGTGATAATTGAGATAAAGTTATTCCTGGTGGTATAATCTTTTTTAAATCAACTACAGCTTCTAAAGCTTTATTATAATTAACACCTGAGAAGGTTTCACCAACATCAAAAGCATCTCCATTGATATTGTAATTACGATGATCATCTGGTGCAAATGAAGATTCTTTAGTAAATTTACCAGTTAACAATCCGCTCGCAAGTGGAACTCGTACAATTATGCCAATGTTTTTTTCTTTTGCAATTTCAAATAATTTTTCAGCAGGTTTCTGCCTAAACATATTAAAAATAACTTGAATAGATTTTGTATTGGGAAATTTTATACATTCTAAAGCTTCATCTACTGTCTGAACACTAAAACCATAGTTTTGTATTTTTCCTTTACTTACTAAATAATCTAACATTTCAAATGTATTTCCAGATGAATAAACTTCGGTAGGAGGACAGTGCATTTGTAATAGATCAATTGTTTCAACATTAAGATTTGATAAAGATTGATCAACATAAGACTCCATTAAAGCTTTATCATAGTATCCATCAGCAACATGAGGGTTGATTTGTCTTCCAGCTTTTGTTGCCACATAAATTCTTTCAGATACCGATTTAATGAATTCACCTACAAATTTTTCACTTCTACCCATGCCATAGACATCAGCAGTATCAAAAAAATTAACACCATTTTCAAAAGATGATTTTAATACTTCTTTAGCTTTATCTTCACTAACCTCTCCCCAGTCAGCTCCTATTTGCCAGCAACCTAATCCGATTTCGGATACATTCCAATCTAATGATCCAAATTTTCTATATTTCATTTTTATTTTACCATTATTTCATCAGTAACTAATGTTCCATCTTCAATAACTAATCCTATAGCTCCTGACTCAAGTACATTTTTTTTGTCTTCATATTCCAAAACTAATTCGTTTTCTAAATATGCTGATAAATTATTATTTACTATTTTAAGAGACAGATTATAGTTTTTAAAATACTCTAAATTAAAATCCATTTCTTTTAAAATCTCAACATCATTTATTACTTTTATTAATTGAAGTTTATTTGATGAATTAATTACTAATCCATAATATCTATTCAATCCCTGAACTCTTACAGCAAGACCACCTGTAGTTAATCTTTGAACTGCTATCTCAGCACTAACAGTATAATTTTTCCATGCTTCATTACCGGTAATAATGATACCTCTACCACTATCTTTTGTGATTCTAAAAGTTCGAGCACCAACTTCCCACTTATCTACTGCATTTACCCAGCTAGATTTCCACATTATTGCTTTTGATTTAACAACACCTCTTTTATGATATCCAATATGCTTGGGCTTATAAAATGAACAGTTTGGCTCTCCAGTAAAATCTAAATGGTTTATTATCAAACTACCTGAATTTGTTTCTTCTGATTCAATAGAAAAGCCTACTTGAGTTATGGGGTTACCTTCTGTTGATGGAATTTTCCATTTTAAGTTATGTGATTTACCAGGATAAATGATGATTTCCTCTGAATTCATTCTTTCATATTCATCATCTTTTCCAAAAATATTTATAAAACATTTCACATTGATTGGTTTATCTGAGTTAGAAATAAAGCTTATTTCCGATTCAATTGTTTGACCAGAATATAATAATGGACATGAAATAAAATTATAACTTTGAAAAAATCTTTCTCTAGCACGCCCTGTTAATTCATGTAATTCTTGAGGAAAAAAAATATCAACTAATGCCTCAGAGATAACACCAGGAGCAACTCGATCAAATTTGATTTCAAGCCCTCTGTTTCCTATTTTACTATCAAATTTTATGTTCTGAACATGGGTAGAGATATTTTTATTTTCTTTATAATTAGCTCTCCAACCTTGAACTGAGCCAGGCATCTCAAAGTGAAATCTTGATCCATTTTTAGGCTGAACAATATTTTCATTATTCATTATTTTAGCAGTATTAATAACTTTATAAGCTTCGGTTAAAGCATCTGTTTGAGTCTCACCACCATTGGCAGTTGGGCAATACATTCTATCTTGGATTGGGGATAGATAGTCAGGTCCTTTATTTAAACCCTCCAATCCATTTTTAATACCCATTAAGCAACCTACATTCCCAGAATTACAATCTGTGTCACGACCTGCAGTGTTAACAATCATTAATGTCTTTTGAAGATCGTCATCACCAAACAACAAAGAAAGGATAATTATGGCATGATTAGGTATCATATGACACTCACCTAAATATTTATCATAATCATAGTTTTCTGCTAAGAATTGTCGAGCTTGCATCCAATCACTATTTCCAGATCGTATATTTTGAAGTTCTCCAATTACTTTATAAATCTCAGATGTATTGGGAATATATTTTTTACTTTCATTAATTATTTTATTAATATCTTTTTCGATAAAAGCTAATGACTCCATAGCGGCAACCATTTGCGCTCCATAAATTGCTTCTCCATCATGACTTACGCTTGCTGCTTTTTTTGCTAGTTCAACTGCTTTTTCTGGATCACCTGGAGTTACTAAAGCCCAACCATCAATAAATATTTGAGCGCCTATTTGTTGTGCAATAACTTCACCATTTGTTTCAATAGATCCACTCATTGGTGCATGAATACCATCTTTAAGATTCTGAAACGCTGTATCTTCAGCTGAATGACCTCTACCTCCCCACCACAAAACAGTTTTATTTTCTATGAGATTGTTTAGCCAACTTTGACCTATTTGTTTTGCTGTAATATTAGAATCAAAATTATTTTCTCTTAAAGCTCTTAAAAAGGTAAAAGTACCGGTTATATCGTCATCTGTTACAACCAAAGGAACATTTAATTTTTCATTTACATAATAATTAATCTGACCTAACTCTTCTAGTATTCTTTCGTGAGTCCATTGCTCAAAAGGACGTCCTAGATAAACACCTATTAATTTACCAAGTACACCTGCATATACTTTTTCCTCATAAACTCTATCTAGTTTCATCATTCCTCCTCTTTATCTATTTTATTCTATTGATATTGAATCACTTTGAATAGCGCCATTTTCAGTTAAAAATCCAATCATTCCCTCTTCATATGGGTTCGATTTATCTTCAACTTCAATTAATAATTTATTGTCAACAAAACCTTGTAATTTATTACCATCAACCTTAAATTTTAATTTATAATCCTTAAAGAATTCAAGATCAAAATCAATTTCTTTAAGAGTTTTTAAGTCGTACTCCATCTTATTAATTTTAAGTTTATTTTCTTTTGTAAGTTCGAGAGAATAATATCTTTTAAGTCCTTGAGATCTAAGTATCAAACCTCCGGCAGATGCAAGAGGAATAGAAATCTTTGCAGAAATTGAATAATCTTTCCAAGTTTCACTTCCAGTCATTATATGCCCACGGCCTATACCTCTTACAACTTTAAACGACTCGTTGTGACGGTATTGCCATTTATCAACATCATTTACCCAAGCTCTTTTCCATAATTGACCGTAAACTTCTTCTTTATAAAAAATACCTCTTTTAAATTCATCTATATGGTCTGGTCTTTTGAATTTCATTTTTGGAGAACCAGATATATTTAAATAATTAATTAATAATTTTCCTGAAATATTATCATCAGAGTTTATACTTATCCCAATTTGGCCAATTGGGTTAGAAAATGTATCAGGAACACTCCACTCTATAACACTATTTTCATTAGCTTTGAGATTATGATCTTCTGAGGTAATTTTAATTAATTTATCACCATCACCCCAATATTTGATAAACAAATTAATTTTTAGATCTTTTTCAGATCTTGAAACAATTTCTGTTTTTATCTTTTGTCCTGTGTAGACTATAGGACAAGCAACATAGTCATAATGAAAATATCTTTGTACTTGATAGCCTTCCAATTTAGTAAACCATTCAGGAAAAAAACTATCGACAAAAACTTCACTTGAAAGTCCAAAAGATAAATCTGTGAAGCTAACTTGTAATGCCCTTGTTCCATTATCAGATTTAAATTCAACATTAGATAAACTTGTATTTAAATTGTTATCATTTGTCTTGTCAACCATCCACCCTTGGGTTGCAGTTTCCATTTCAAAATTGAATCTTGCATTATTTTTAATAACCTTACTTTCAAGGCCGTTCATTCTTCTTGTTATATTAATAATATTTTGACTTTCTAATAATGCATCAGTCATGGTTTCAGAGCCATAAGCAGTTGGTAAATAAATTATGTCGTTAACTGGTGTTATATAATCTGGCCCCTTCTGGATTCCTTCTAATCCATTTTTTATTCCTAAAATACAGCCAACATTTCCAGAATTACAATCTGTATCCCAACCTGCAGTATTAACTATCATTAATGATTTTTGAAAATCATCATCTCCAAATAGTAATGCTAAAATAATGAGTGCATGATTAGGTACAATGTGACAATTTCCTGGAAATTTACTGTATCCATATTTATCTTCAATTTTAGATCTTGCTTGTTCCCAATCTAAATTACCAGAACTCCAATCCTGGATATCCGATATGAGTTTGTAAATTGTTGAGTCAGTTGGTACAAATTTTTTACTTTCTTCAATAATTTTTTTAATATCATTTTCGATAAATGCCATAGACTCCATTGCAGCAACAACTTGAGCACCGTAAACAGACTCTCCATCATGACTTACACTACCTGCTCTTTTAGCTAAATCAACAGCTTGTTCTGGATCTCCAGGAGAAACCATTCCCCAACCATCAATAAAAATTTGGGCGCCAATTTGTTCAGCTATCACTTTACCGTTTCTTTCAATTGAGCCACTTTCAGGTGCATGAATTCCTTGTTTTAAATTCATGTATGCACTTTCTTCAGTTAAAACTCCCTTTCCAGCCCAAGCAAGTACTGTTTGGTTTTCTAAGCAATAATTTAACCATGTTTGACCAATTTGTTTGGGAGAAATATTTTTATCAAAGTTAAAATGTTTTAAAGCATTTATAAATCTAAACGTACCAGTTAAATCATCATCTGTAACATGTATTGGAAAATCAAGTTTATCGTTTACATAATAATTTATAGGACCTAGTTCTTCCATGATCCTATCATAATACCAACCTTCAAATGGTCTGCCTAAATAAACCCCAATGATCTTTCCTAGGACACCAGCATAAACTTTATTTTCAAATACTTTATCTAAATTCATTTTATTCTCCCAAATGATTATTCTATCAATTTATAGAAATTTCATCACTGATAATAGTTCCATTTTCAACAATACAACCTATCATTCCTTTCTCAAATTGATTTGTTTTATCTTCAACTTCAATTAACAACTTATTGTTAATAAACCCTTTTAAAATATTATTATTTGCCTCAAAACGCATTTCGTATTCCTCAAATGGTTCAAAATTAAAATCTACTTCTTTTAAAGTTTTTAAACCATACTCCATTTTATTAATTTGTAATTTATTTACAGATTTAATTTCTAGAGAATAATATCTTTGGAGTCCTTGTGATCTTATCACTAATCCTCCAGAAGACGCTAATCGAAACATTATTTTTGAATTAACAGAATAATTTTTCCATTCAGAAGAACCAGTAAAAACATGACCTCTTGATGCATTTTTTATTAAGCCGAAAGAATTTTTTCCGTAACCATACCATTTGTCTACATCATTTACCCACGCTAGTTTCCATAATTGACCATAATATTTATCTTCATCAGGAATATAAACGCCATTTGTTAAAGATTTAATATCATGGCTTACAAGATGTGCTCGATTATCTTTAATATGTTCAGGTTTTCTAAATGTCATTTTAGGTATTCCAGTAATATCAAGATAATTAATTAAAACTTTACCCGATACTTGTTCATCGGAGGAAATAGAGTATCCAATCTGAGTAATGGGATTTGAAAATGTATCAGGAACATTCCAGTCTATTGTTTTACTTTCATCATTTGAAAAAAAATATTCTTCTGAACTTATTTTATATAACTTATCTCCTTCTCCATAATATTTAATAAATAATTTAATTTTTATATTTTTTTTTGTTTTTGAAATTATTTCAGTTTTAATATTTTGACCAGAATAAATTATAGGACAGCCAACAAAACTGTACACCATAAGCATCATTTCCTGTTGCTCATTTAAAGTTGTAAACTCTTCTGGGAAAAAAGTATTTACATATAAATCGCTATTAATACCTTTTGTTAGATTATTAAAATTTATCTCAAGTGCTCTATTTCCAATGTTAGATTTATATTCGATATTTTTTAAGAGAGTATTCTGATTATTATCATTTGATTTATCAACCATCCATCCTTGAGTGGATGTTTCCATTTCAAAATTATATCTAGCATTATTTTTTATAACCTTACTTTCAAGGCCATCTAACTTTCTTCTAATGTTAATTATGTTTTGACTTTCTCGAAGAGCATCAGTCATTGTTTCTGAGCCACGAGCTGACGTTATATATAATGTATCATTTACTGGTGAAATAAAGTCTGGACCCTTCTGGATTCCTTCTATGCCATTCTTAATACCCATAAAACAGCCTACATTTCCTGAGTTGCAATCAGTATCCCAGCCAGCAGTATTAACAATCATTAACGTTTTTTGAAAATCATCACCTCCAAACAAAAGAGCTAAAATTATCAAAGCATGATTTGGAACAATATGGCAGAAACCTTGGTACTTATCATATCCATAATTTTCTTCTATTTTAGATCTTGCTTGCTCCCAATCTAAATTACCAGAACTCCAATCCTGGATATCTGATATTAATTTATAAATAATAGAATCATTAGGAATGTATTTTTTACAATGCTCAATTATTTTCTTTGTATCATTTTCAATAAATGCCATTGCTTCCATTGATGCAACCATTTGCGCACCATAAACAGACTCACCATCATGACTAACACTTCCTGCTCTTTTTGCTAAATCTGCTGCAAAATCAGGATCACCAGCAGCGATCATACCCCATCCATCAATAAAAATTTGAGCACCTATCTGTTCAGCTATAATTTTGCCATTTCTTTTAATTGATCCACTTTCAGGTGCTTCTATACCTTCTTTTAAATTTAAATAAGCGCTTTCCTCCGTTAGTAATCCTTTCCCGGCCCACGCTAAAACAGCTTGATTTTCTAAACAATAATTTAACCAGGTATCACCAATTTGCTTAGAGGTAATGTTTTTGTCAAAATTAAAATCTTTAAAAGCTTTAATGAAAGTAAAAGTACCATTTAGATCATCATCTGTTACGTGCATTGGAACATTTAATTTATCATTCACATAATAATAAATAGGACCTAGTTCTTTCATTATTTTATCGTATGGCCAGCCCTCAAAAGGTCTGCCTAAATATACTCCAATAATTTTTCCTAAGACGCCCGCATAAACTTTATTTTCAAATCTATGATCTAATTTCATTTATTATCAATCTTATTCTATGCTGATTGAGTTAGATGATAATGTTCCATCTTGAGCAATAAAACCAATCATCCCTGACTCAAATGAATTATCTTTATCTTGTGCCTCAATTAATAGTTTTCCATCTACATAACCAGATAATTTATTTCCATTAACTGTAAATCGCAATTCATAATCTTTATAAAATTCAAAATTGAAATCTACTTCTTTTAACGTTTCGAGTTCATAAAACATTTTGTTTATCTGTAATTTATTTTTTGAAGTTAATTCTAAGGAATAATACCTTTTTACACCTTGAGATCTTATAATTAATCCTCCAGCTGATGCTAAAGGAAAATTCACTTTAGAAGAAACAGAATAATCCTTCCAAGAAGACGAACCCTGTAAAATATGCCCTCTTCCCACACCGTTAATTATTTTAAAAGACTCCATCCATCTATATTGCCACTTATCAATATCGTTAACCCATGCTCTTTTCCATAATTGACCATAAAATTCTTGATTGAAAAAATATCCATTTTTTGCAGCATTTTCTATATGTTCAGGTCTTTTAAAAATTGTTTTTGGTGTGCCTTCAATATCAAGATAATTAATTAGAAGTTTACCTGAAGTATTTGTATCTGAAGAAATTACAAACCCAATTTGTCCAATTGGATTAGAAAATGTGTCTGGAACAGTCCACTCAATAAATTTTACTTCATTATTTGAAAGTTCATATTGCTCTGCATCTATTTGTTTTAATTTATCTTCTTCTCCCCAATATTTTATAAATAAATTAACTTTAATATTATTTTTACTTTTAGAAATTATTTCAGTTTTAATTTTTTGACCAGTATAAACTATTGGACATCCAACAAAATCATAGTGAAAAAATTTCTGCCTCTGCACACCTTTTAATTCAGTAAACCAATCTGGGAAAAAGGTATCTACATACACAACACTTGAATGACCAATTGATAAATTAGAAAAATCAATTTCTAGAGCTCTTTGACCAATTTTTGATTCAAAAGCAACATTAGCAATTTTAGTATTAAGATTGTTATCATTTAATTTATTAACCTTCCAAGCCTGAGTTGAGTCTGGCATTTCAAAATTGTATCTTGCATTATCTTTTATTAAATTATTTTCCAAACCATTAATCCGTCTTGTAATATTTACAATATTTTGACTTTCTCTAAGAGCATCAGTCATTGTTTCTGCTCCATTACTAGTTGGAAGATAAATTGTATCATTAACTGGAGTAATATAATCAGGACCATCTTTTATACTTTCAAGTCCATTTTTAATTCCAAGAAAACATCCTACATTTCCAGAATTACAATCTGTATCCCATCCTGAAGTGTTAACAATCATTAAAGATTTTTGAAAATTATCATCGCCAAATAATAAAGCTAAAATAATTAATGCATGATTTGGGACAATATGAACACCACCTATAAATTTTTCATAACCATAGATATCATCTATTTTTTCTCTTGCTTGCCCCCAATCTAAATTTCCTGAGCTCCAATCTTGAATGTCAGATATAAGTTTAAAAATTGTTGAATCTTTTGGAATATATCTTTTGCAATGCTCAATAATTTTTTTTGTATCCTTTTCTATAAAAGCCATGGCCTCCATAGCAGCAACAACTTGAGCTGCATATACTGACTCACCATCGTGGCTAACACTCCCTGCTTTTTTTGCAAAATCGGCTGCTTGATCTGGATCTCCTGGTGAAACTAGACCCCAACCATCAATAAAGATCTGAGCACCTATTTGTTCGGCAACAATTTTACCGTTTGTTTTAATAGATCCGCTATCAGGAGCATGAATGCCTTGTTTTAAATTTTGATAAGCAGTATCTTCTGATGATGTACCTTTACCACCCCACCATAAAACAGCTTGATTTTCTAAACAATAGTTTAGCCACGTTTGACCAATTTGTTTAGACGAAATATTTTTATCAAAATTAAAATCTTTTAAAGCGTTTATAAATCTAAATGTTCCAGTTAAGTCATCATCTGTGATTTGAATAGGCATATTTAATTTATCATTTACATAATAATTAATTGGTCCTAATTCTTTTATAATTCTATCATACCACCAACCTTCAAAAGGTCTGCCAAGATAGACACCTATGATTTTACCTAAAACTCCTGAATAGACTTTCTCCTGATATTCTTTGTTAAGTTCCATCTTCCTCCCATTGAACTAACCTTTTGTTGCTCCACTGGTTAAACCAGCTATGAAACGTCTTTGAAAAAACATAAATAAAATAGCAATTGGTGCGGCCATTAAAATGGAGGCTGCGCTTACCAATCCATAATCATTTGCAAATCTACTTTGAAATGTAAATAAAATTGAGGAAATGGGTTTGTATTCATCAGTAATAATAAAAGTAATAGCAAATAAAAACTCATTCCAAACTGTTAATGATACAATAAGAGCAGTTGTTAAAAAAACTGGCCAAGAAAGAGGTAAGGCAACCCTTGTAAACAATTGCATTACGGAAGCTCCATCTAGCTTAGCAGCTTCAAAAAGTTCTGTAGGTAGTTGCAACATATATGATCGAATTAAAAAAGTTGCGAATGGAGCATTTAAAGCGCTATAAATTATAATTAAACCAATCCTTGTGTCTAGGAGGTATAAGGTTTTCCACATTAAAAATAATGGTAAAATAAATAATTGAGCAGGAATACTTATTCCAACTAAAAGATATAAACCAACAACAATTGTTTGAATTCCTTTTGGGTTTAAAACTGCCAAACTAAAAGCAGCTAGACCTGAAACAGTCAAATTTAATATTAAAGTTCCAATAACTAAGGTGAGTGAATTTGTGAATATTTGAGTATAATTTCCATTAACCCATGCATCATAATAATTCATTAATCTTATTTCATTTGGAAAACCCAAAGGATTTGCTCCAAATTCAGAAGATGGTTTTATAGAATTAAAAGCTAAAACTAGTAATGGTAAAATAATTGTTAAAGCCATAAAAATCAAAATAGCGTGATTTATATAGCTCGATCTTTGTCTAAATCTTGCAGTCGCCATTTATAATTTTATACCTCCCAACCCATCCGTCTTAAAATTGCAAAGAATCCTACTATAATACCAACATAGAAGAACATCATAACACCTATAGTAGATGCGTAACCAACATTCATTCGTTGAAAGGCTTGCGAGTACAGATGGTTTGCTACAACTTCTGAGCTGTATGCTGGCCCACCCATTGTTAAAATATATACATAGTCAAATGTAGGGACAGACCAGATAATTATAATTATTAAAGATAAAACAAAAATTGGTCGTATCATTGGTAAAGTAATATATCTAAATTTTTGAAATTTTGTTGCTCCTTCAATATCTGCTGCTTCGTAGAGAGAGTCATCAACTTGATACATTCCAGTTAAATAAATAATAACTAAGAAGCCCCAGAAATGCCACATATCTACCCAGGCAACAGCGTATAAGGCAGTCTCCTTCATAGCAAAAGGTGACTTAGCAAGAAAATCAATACCTTGATTTTCAAACCAACCGCCTAAACCATGTCTTGGATGGAATATGTATCTCCAAATCAAACAGTTAACGATACTAGCTAGAATGTATGGAAAAAAATATACTAGCCTATAAAAAAGTTGTCCTCTTTTTATTCCAGTTAAAAGATATGCTATAACAAGTGCTACGATTACTGGTATTGTCAAGAACATTACTGTCCAAATTATATTGTGTTTAACTGCTTTCTTGAAAACACGATCTCTAAATAATTCTTGAAAGTTTTCTAATCCAACATAATTAATTCTGCCAAATCCATTCCAGTCGGTTAAACATAACAATAAACTAAGTATCGATGGAAATGCTACCACGAAGAAATGAATAAATATAACTGGAAATAAAAAGTACCAGGAAATTGCATTTATACTTGTTAAAAATTTTGGCATAATATTATTATTTTCAATAAGGGGAAATATTTCCCCTTATTTAAATTTTTAAATTATCTTTTTCCAACAGGAACTAGTGCATCGTCTGCACGTGCTTGGTCCCAAAGTCTTTGAGATTCTTCCATAAATTCAAGTGGAGTAATATCTCCGGCCCAAACCACTTCCATATCCTTCCAAATATGAACACCAGGATCATTTGGATAGAATGTCCATGTTGTGTATCCATAGTTTCCAGAATCAGAAGCTTCTGCGAATTCAGTCAAGAACCTTTTTTGTCTTGGATCAATATTAGGATCAAAGTCAGCATCAGTATATTTTAGTGGTAACAACCAAGCGCCATAACCTAAACTACCAGTAACCTTAAGAGCTCTTGCCTTATCAGAAAGAATCCAATCAATTACTTTTGCAGCTCCATCAGCATTTTTAGATGATGAATTAATTGACATTGTTCCACCTGTTGCAAGTTGGTAATTTGGTGCACTTCCTGCCTGTGAATTCAGAATTGGTAAAGGATTCCAATCCCAATCATCAGAAGATTCTCCAAAATTTGTTGCCGTTACATTGAAACCCCAAGTTCCGATCATGAGCATTGCAGAACCTCTAGTAGCAAACTCGTTATTAAAATCATCCCAATCTAAAGAATAATATGTCTCTAAATTGCCAGACCAATAACCTTC
>CACLXJ010000024.1 GCA_902610845.1 uncultured Alphaproteobacteria bacterium
AACTGCAAAACTTTATTTGAAAGACCAACCTCTTTTGCTTTTAATCTATTTATTTCATCTCTTAATCTTGCTGCATCTTCAAATTCAAGCTTTGAAGCAAATTCATTCATTTTTTTCTCTAAATTTTTAATATGTCTATTTAGATCTTTTCCTACTAATTCTTTTGCATTATCAATTTCAACAGTAACATGATCTTGTTCAGCAGTATTCTCAATTATTTCTTGAATATTCTTTTTTATACTAACAGGTGTTATCTTATTAATTTCATTATATTCAAGTTGTTTAGATCTTCTTCTATCTGTTTCTTCCATTGCTTCTTTCATGCTAGTAGTTATATTATCAGCATACATTAACACCTTGCTTTCAACATTTCTGGCAGCTCTTCCTATAGTCTGTATCAAGCTAGTTCTGGAACGAAGGTAGCCTTCTTTATCAGCATCTAAAATTGCCATCAAAGCACATTCAGGAATGTCTAAACCTTCTCTAAGAAGATTAATCCCAACTAGTATATTAAAAACTCCAAGCCTTAAGTCTCTGATTATTTCTATTCTTTCTAGTGTATCAATGTCTGAATGAAGATATCGTACTTTTAATCCTTCTTCATTAATATATTCTGTCAAATCCTCGGCCATTTTTTTAGTTAGTGTAGTTATGAGAACTCGATGGCCTTTATCAATCGTTTTTTTACATTCATCAATTAAGTTATCAATTTGATGTTTAGTAGGCCTTATTTCAATTGGAGGATCAATCAAACCTGTAGGCCTAATTACTTGCTCAACAAAGGCTCCACCTGTCTTTTCAAGTTCATAATCACCTGGGGTTGCGCTTACAAATATAGTTTGAGGTCGCATTGCATCCCATTCCTCTCTTTTTAAAGGCCTATTATCCACACAACTTGGTAGTCTAAAACCATATTGAGCTAAAGTAGATTTTCTTGAAAAATCACCTTTATACATTCCAGCTATTTGACCACACGTCTGATGACTTTCATCAATAAACAATAGTGAATCTTCGGGTATATATTCGTAAAGTGTTGGTGGAGGTTCACCAGGACTTCTTCCTGATAAATATCTAGAATAATTTTCAATACCATTACAACTTCCAGTGGTTTCCATCATTTCTAAGTCAAACGTCGTTCTTTCATCCAATCTTTGTCTTTCTAAATATTTTTTTTCTTTTTCAAAAATTTCTAATTGTTTTTTTAAATCTGTTTTAATCATTGTAATTGCTTTTTTTATTGTTGGTTTTGGAGTTACATAATGAGAGTTTGCAAATATTCGTATTTGTTCAAGCTCACCGAGTTTTTCTCCAGTAAGCGGATCTACTTGAGATATACTTTCTATATCATCGCCAAACATAGATATTTTCCAAGAAATATCTTCATAATGTGAAGGGAAAATTTCTAAAATATCTCCTTTAGCCCTAAAACTACCTCTTTTAAAATCCATATCGCGGCGTTTGTATAAAAGCTCTACCAACTTTCTAATGATAATATCTCGGCTTACTGATTGATTTTTTTCTAAGGTAAATGACATTGAAGAATAAGCATCAACTGAACCAATACCATAAATACAAGACACTGAAGCTACTATAATTGTGTCTCTTCTTTCCACTAGAGATCTTGTTGCTGAATGTCTTAAGCGATCAATTTGTTCATTTATTGAAGATTCTTTTTCAATATATGTATCAGATCTTGGAACATATGCTTCAGGTGTATAATAATCGTAATAACTAACAAAGTATTCAACGGCATTATTTGGAAATAAATTTTTCATCTCCCCATAAAGCTGTGCTGCTAATGTTTTATTTGGGGCCATTATTAAAGTTGGTTTTTGAACTTTTTCAATTACTTTAGCCATAGTAAAAGTTTTACCTGATCCAGTGACACCTAAGAGAACTTGTTCTTGCTCTCCTTCATTTAGATTTTTAACAATACTTTTAATTGCTTCAGGCTGGTCACCACTTGGGTTAAAATCACTTACAATTTTAAAAGGTGTTGTGATTTCAGAGGGGGGATGATGTTTTTTTTCTGCTTTATTCATTAATACCAATATAATTATTTAAATAATTGTACTTTTCTAAAAAACTACCATCAGCTGTTATGGTTCCATTTAATATTCTACCATCATCTTCTTTTAATAAATAAGGAAGAACTTCATTTATTATTCCTTCACTAAATTCAGTACTTGAATCCCGGGGTAATTCAGATGGTAAATTATCAACTGCCATTATAGCAATACCATCATTATTTTGCTCTATTTCCTTTAAATTTTTTCTATCGATCCAATAATTTGGACTATCAATTGTTGTTGATCTAATTGTAGTTGGTACAGAACCATCAATATCACAAGTAATATCACCAACAATATTTAAATTTAATAAATCTTTTATATCTTCATGCTCAAATATTTTTGGAGAAGATGGATCCCAATAATGTGCACTTATAAATATATTAGTTTCTTTTAAATATCGTAACGCAGAGCTGGAATACTCTTTTGGATTTTTAATAAAATGCTCAAGGTTAAAATCATTGGAAGAATTATTGATGATGTAATCTCTAGTTTCTAAATTACAAAAAATAGGTTCATCAAATTTTTTATCTAAAAAATCTTTTTTTGACACTTCTTTAATATTTGTTTGATTTAAAAGTTCAATTACTCCTTTTGAAACCCTTCCATCACCAGTAACTAGAATTTTAGTCTTAGGAAAATATAAATTTTTTAAATTTAATACAAGTCTTTTGTAATCATTTATTTTATAAGCACTAGCAAGAGATTGTTTCCCAAGTCTTTTAAGAAATAAATTTAAAGTATTATAACAGCCAACAATACCTGCAAATCTTCCAAAACCTAAACATCTATTACTTTTATTATCTCTAATATTTTCATAATCAATTAACTTCACTTTTTTATTTAATATCGATAATAGTAATCCTTCCTTTTTTTCTTCAATATATTTCTGATCTTTATTAATTTTGAAGGTGTGAGAAAAAAAAAGATATGTTTTATTATTCATTAAAAAATTTGGATCAATTTCTTTAACCCCAAATATTATTGAGCATTTTTGTAAATCTTCACTAATTTTAGCACCAGATAATTCATATTCTTTATCAGAAAAACATCTATTATCTGATGGTTGAATGATAAAATTAATATTTGGATTATTTTCTTTGATATTTTTAATATGTTCTGGAACTATAGGAGTTCTATTTTCATCACTTCTAGACTCCCTAATAATACCAATATAGGTTAATTGATTATCCATTCTCTTGTTGGATATTAATTTTATAATCTTTTAAAATTTTAAAAAAATACATTATATTTTCTATTTTATGTGGTGCAGTTGTAACGCCATAGTCAATTTTATTATCCATAATTAGATCAATCGCAGCTGATAAAGTTATTGATACAAGTTTTCCCATTGCACTATTTTCACCACTACCTTTTTCATCTAAAAAATAAAAACTATCAAAAATTTTATGATTTTTTTCAAAAGCTTTAAGTTTTACAGAAAGTACAACTCGATCCTCTTCATCTGGTAGATATTTATTATCTTTTAATAATTCTTCACTTTTTTGATTAATATCAAATTCTATATTATCCGACCCATTTTCAAGCATTAAAAAGATATCTTGCCATGCTTCTTTCCAACCATCAAGTCGCAAAGTACCTCTTACAAATTCTTTTACTTTCCATTTCTCATCAAACAAGTATTCACTTACATACGGTGTTGAATCTCTATTTGGATAAGCTTCAAAATTTTCACCAGATATCGAGTAAGAACTAATAGATTTGTAAGGAGTAACAGTATTTACTTTACCTTTTGTTATATATTTTGCATCATTATTTAAGGCTTTAATTACTCCAGCAGGAGACCAACTAAATTTATATTTAAAATTATTTGGAATTGCTGGGAAACCACCACAATATGATTCATATATTACTTCTATTTTTTCAGTCGAGATTTTTTTTAAATCACTGACAAGTAAATGAGAAAAAAAATGATCGATACCTGGGTCTAAACCAACTTCATTTATAAATACTAAATTTTCTTTTTTAACATCTGTATTGAGTGCATTTATTTCTGAATTAAGGTAACTTGTAGATGCAAAATGACATTTATTTTTTAAACAAAGCTCAGCTATTTCTAAATGTTTATTTGCTGGAAGTTGAGAAATAACAATATCACCTGGGTTTGTTTCGTTAAATAATAAATCAATATCAAACTGTTTTGCATTCACATTATTTTTATCTACATGATCAATACTCTTTAAAGCTTTATCTAATGTTCTATTCCATACTGTAAGATTATCTAAATTTTTAGCTAATCTTCTAATTCCTGGTATAGAAGATAATCCTGTTCCAATCCAATGTACATGTTTCATAGTCTTATTTACTTTTATATTAAATTGTTTACTACATTAAAGAAACTTAAAATACGGAAATTTATTTGACTTCAATAGTATTTATTTTTTTATTAACAGGACTAGTTTCTGGTTTCATTGCAGGTTTGTTAGGAGTTGGAGGTGGAATAATAATAGTTCCTGTAACATATTTTATTTTACTTAATCTAGGTTATAACTCTGATATAGTAATGCATGTTGCTGTAGCATCATCTCTTGGCGTGATTTGTTTTACATCAATTTCATCAATAAGATCACATATTAAACTTAAGAATACAAATTTGATAATTGTAAAAAAATGGGCAATTGGAATAATTATTGGATCAATTGTAGGTTCGTTTTCAGCAAGCTCTATATCAGGGCAGAGTTTAGTTATTCTTTTTGTTATTTTGGCATTTTTAATTTCATTAAATATGCTCTTTCAACAAAATCCTATAATTGTAAGTAATGATTTACCTTCATCTAACATAATTAATTTTTTAATAAGCTCTTCTATTGGTTTTCTATCTTCAATGATTGGAATTGGAGGTGGGAGTTTTAGTGTTCCTACTTTAACAATGTTTTCAAAAAAAATTCACGAAGCAGTTGGTACATCTGCTGTTTTTGGATTTTTGATTGCTTTTCCTGGAGCATTAACATTCATGTATACTGGATCAAATATCAATAATCTTCCTACTTATTCATTAGGTTTCGTAAACATTGTAATAGTTTTTTTTATATCCATAACTAGTATAATTACTGCTGGAATTGGTGCAAAAGTTTCAACAAATATAGATAAGTTAGTATTAAGAAAAATTTTTGCTATTTTTTTGTTGTTAACTTGTGCTAGTCTAATTATTGAACATTTTATAATTTAAATGAATTTTGTTGCAGATAGATTAAGTAAAATTAAGCCTTCAATGACTGTAGGTATTAATATTAAAGCTAAGGCTTTAAAGGATGAAGGTAAGGATGTAATTGTTCTTGCAGCAGGTGAACCAGATTTTAATACGCCAAAAAACATAAGAGATGCAGCTAGTAAAGCGATGGAAGAGGGTAAAACTAAATATGTGCCAGGTAAAGGGACGCCTGAATTACAAAAAGCAATTCAAAGAAAATTTAAAGAAGATAATAATATAGATTATCAATTAGATGAAATCATATGTGGTGTTGGTGGGAAACATATTATCTATAATGCTATGATGGCAACAATTAATCCAGGAGATGAGGTCATAATAACAGCTCCTTTCTGGGTTAGTTATCCAGATATTGTTTTATTAGCAGAAGGTAAGCCTGTCATAGTTGAATGTCCTCAATCACAGAACTTTAAGATTACTCCGGAACAACTAGATAAAAATATTAATTCCAACACAAAATGGTTGATGTTAAATAGTCCTAGCAATCCAACTGGCTCAGTTTATTCAAAAAAAGAGTTAGAAGATTTAGCACATATCCTAAAAAAATATCCTAATGTTCTTATAATGTGTGATGATATCTACGAAAAAATTATTTATGACAAACTAGAATTCCATACTCTTGCATCTATTGAGCCTTCATTAAAAGAAAGATGTTTGACACTTAATGGTGTTTCAAAATCATATTGTATGACAGGATGGAGGCTTGGATATTGTGGTGCTCCAAAAGAGATTATTGCTGCCATGAACAAAATACAATCGCAAAGTACAACATCAACTTCTTCAATTACAATGGCAGCTGCCGTGGAAGCAATTAGTGGTCCTCAGGATTTTATAAAAGAACATAATGAAAAGTTCTTGAAACGTAGAGATTTAGTATTGAATAAATTAAATAATATTGACGGAATTACATGCCAAAAACCAGAAGGGGCTTTTTACGTCTATCCAAATTGTGAGGGTATAATTGGAAAGAAGACACCTAATGGAAGTCAAATCTTTAATGATGAAGATTTCATGACATATCTTTTAGAGGATCAAGGTGTTGCAGGAGTTCATGGAGCAGCATTTGGATTGTCACCTTATTTTAGATTATCTTATGCAACTAGTGATGCAATTCTTGAAGATGCGTGCAACAGAATTAAAGAAGCTTGTAATAAACTTACTTAAGATCTTTATCAGCGATTATCTCAGCCAATCTAAGAAGATTAGTGGTGCCAGCACTTCCAAATGGAACACCAGCTGAAATAACAACGTTATCTCCTGGCTCTACTAAATTTTTATTTTTTGCAATTCTACATGCAATATTAACCATGTCTTGAGCATTTTGAGCATCCTCTTGCGTATGACAAGAGTTTACACCCCAATATAATTGCATTTTTCTAGTAGTAATAATATTTGGAGATAACCCAACAATTTGAACCGGCGCTCTTTCTCTGGCCATTCTAGTCGTTGTTCTTCCACTAACAGAAAATGTAATAATTGCTTTTGCATCTGATTTTTTTGCAATTGAATAAGCTGCTAAAGTTATTGCATCAGTATTATCAACATCATCAATATTTTCCTTAATTATTTGTAGATCATAATTATTTTTATCATTCTCAACATTTTCTATAATTTTGTTCATTGTTTTTACTACTTCAAGAGGATGTGCTCCTACAGCCGATTCTCCAGATAACATTACTGCATCTGTTCCATCATAAATAGCATTAGCAACATCAGATGCTTCAGCTCTAGTTGGAACAAGATTTTCAATCATACTTTCAAGCATCTGAGTAGCAACAACAACTGGTTTACCAAAATGTCTACATCTTTTAATAATATTTTTTTGAACTATAGGAACTTGTTCTGTTGGCATTTCGACACCTAAGTCACCTCTTGCTATCATAATACCATCTGAAGCATTTATAATATCATCAATATTCTTTACTGCTGACGGTTTTTCAATTTTTGCCATCACGAGTGCTTTGTTGTTTATTATTTTTTTTAGTTTGTGTATATCTTCTGCTTGTTGCACGAAGGAAAGCGCAACCCAATCAACTCCCATATCTAATGCTTTCATAAGATCAGATGTGTCTTTTTTGGTAAGGGCGTCTATAGGAAGAATAATATCAGGAATATTAACACCTTTATTATTTGAGATTTCAGCATCATTTAAAACTTCTGTAATCAAACTATCTTTTTTTTGTTCAACAACTTGTAATCTAATCCTTCCATCATTTACTAATAAAATAGAATTAGGTTTTAAAAAATCATAAATCTCTCCATGAGGAAAGTTAACTCTATTATCATCTCCAGGTTCAGTTGACAGATCTAGAATAAAATTTTGACCTTTAACTAAATTTTCTTTTGTATTCTTAAATATACCTACTCTTAACTTTGGTCCTTGTAAGTCAGCTAATATGCATGATGCATGATTATGTTTTTCTTCAATAGATCTAATATTTTCATAATTTTTTCTATGAGTCTCTAAATCACCATGTGAAAAATTTAACCTAAATACATCACATCCAGCAACAAATAAGTCTTCTATTATTTTTTTATCTGATGATGCGGGTCCAAGTGTAGCTAAAATTTTAGCTTTTCTGTTACGTTTCATTAATTATTATATATATATCACAAAAGAAGATTTATATAATTTATTTGCATAATATGACCAAAAACTTTGATAGAGAATTACTTGCTGATGTTGCAGAAAGATTAATCAATCATTTAAAAAATAGAACAGATGTTCAAAATATTGATTTAATGAATTTATCAGGTTTTTGCAGAAACTGCCTTTCGAAATGGTATGTTAGTGCTGCAGAAAAGAAAAATATTTCTATTTCATATGATGAAGTTCGAGAAATGATTTATGGTATGCCATATTCAGAATGGAAAAATAAATTTCAAACTGAAATTACACCTGAACAAAAAGATAAATTTGATAAAGGAAAAACTTAATAAAGTTTCTCTAAACTTTCCCCATACATTTCTTTTACTTTAAATCTTCTCACTTTCATTGAAGGTGTCATCATGTTGTTTTCAATTGTAAACTCGTGATCAACTAAAATAAATTTTCTTACTTGCTCAATAGCAGATAGGCTTTTGTTGACTTTATCTACTACATCTTTCATTTTTTTATTGAATGAAGCATCTTTAATTATCTTATTTAAATCTCCTTCAACATTATTGTCTTTTGCCCATTCTAAAGCTAAATCTGCATTAGGCACCAAGACTGCAACTAAGTAATTCTTAAAATCTCCATATAACATTGATTGAGCAATTTCAGGTTCAATATCAAGTTTTGCCTCTATTCTTGATGGAGAAATATTATCTCCTCCAGCATTTACAATAATATCTTTTTTTCTATCAGTAATTTTTAAATAATTTTCTTCATCAAATTCACCAATATCACCTGTGTGGACCCAACCATCAATTATAGTTTTATTAGTTGATTCAGGATCATTCCAATAACCATTCATAATTAATTCACCGCGAGCTAAAATTTCTCCATCTTCTGAAATCTTTACTTCATTACCTTGAAGAACCTTACCAACAGTATCCAATTTTATTTTTTCAGGAGGGTTTGCGGAAATAACAGGAGCAGTTTCTGTTTGTCCATAACCTTGAAGTAAAGGAAGTCCAAGCGCACTAAGGTATAAACCAACTTCAAAATTTAAAGCCGCACCTCCAGATATTAATGCTCTGAGACTTCCACCAAATCTTTTTTTAACTTTTTTTCTAACTATCCTATCCATTAATCCATTTAAAAATTTTTCAAGGATATTCATATTCTCACCAAAATATTTTTTCTTTCCTAGATTTAATGTAATTGCGAAAAAACGTTGACTCAATTTACTTTGGTTTTTAAGACCCTGTGAAATACGCGTATGTAGAGAGTCATAAAATCTTGGAACAGCTGTCATAAAATGTGGAGCAGCCTCAGCCATATTTACTAATAATTTATCAATACTTTCAGCATAATAGATCTGTGCACCTTGCCCCATTTCTAAGAATTGTAAAGTATGCTCATATGAATGAGATAATGGTAACCAAGAAAGATATCTAATCTCTTTTTTTAAATCACCAGTAAGACTTTCAAGTAATTTGTCACAAGAAGCACAGTTTCTTAGCATAGCTCCATGGCTCAACATTACTCCCTTAGGGTTTCCCCCAGTCCCAGAGGTATATATAATACAAGCCGTATCTTTTCTGTTAAAATTTTTTGACAACTCTTCTATTTCATTAGAAGCTTTACTTTTTTCTAAATTATCGTTTATAATTTTATTATAAGATATAATATTTACAACTTCTGAATAAGTTTCATTGTCATCATTAATTTTAATTACGCTCTGACAATGAGAATTTTTTTCAATTGCAGGTAGAGCTTTCTTCATTAATTCATGTGAAGATACTATGGCACATCTAGCCCCAGAGTGATTAATTATATATTGATAATCATTAGTTGTACTTGTAGTATAAGCAGGCACAGATATTGCCCCAATAGACATTATTGCTAAATCAGTAATTTGCCACTCTGGTCTATTTTCAGATAAAATTAATACTCTATCACCCTCTAAAATTCCTAGATCTTTTAAATATATTGCCAAACTTTCAACCTGCTCCTTTACTTGTAGCCAGCTTAAAGGAACATATTTATCATTTTCTTTTTTCCATAAATAAGGTTGATCTTTCAGATCATTTGATTGATAATAAAATACACTTGGAATGCTATTAAATTCGTCAAAATTCACAATCATACTTTTAATCCTCCCTACAAAGCTCTGATAATAGACCTATATCGAAATAGTAAAATATGAAACAAAAAAATTATCAAAATTTAACAAAA
>CACLXJ010000025.1 GCA_902610845.1 uncultured Alphaproteobacteria bacterium
ATATTTTTGAATAATTTTCAAATATATTTAATATTGTTTCATTAAAATCTCCATTTTGATATTTTTCTGTTGAGCTAACAAACTCATACTCGAAATTAAATTCATCTAAAAAACTTCTAAGTTTTGCATTATTATGATGTCCAAAACTTTCAAATTTACCAAATGGATCTGGTATAGAAGAAAGTGGCTTACCTATAAATTTTTCTAACATTTCTTTATTTGGAACATTTTCAGGAACTTTCCTTAATCCATCCATATCATCAGAAAATGTGATCAGTTTTGTTGGGCAATCAATTATAGAGCCAAATGCATTTTTTACCATTGATGTTCTTACAACTTCACCAAAAGTTCCTATATGAGGTAAACCAGAGGGACCATAACCAGTTTCTAGTAATACATATCCCTTAGCTGGAATTTTAAATTTTTGTAAACCACCATTTTTTTTAATGATTTGTAATGCTTCTTTAAAAGGCCAAGCTTTTAAGGATTGTACTAATTCATGATCAATCATTTTATTTTGCTCTAATTCTTATTTTTTTACCCAATAACAACTTTAATGAATTTGTGAAATTAAAAATTTCAGATCCTAATTTGTTAAATAATTCATTTTCTAACTCAATAATATTATCAATTATATTATTAATTAAATCATTCCCTGCTGTAGTTAGAATTAAACTATCAGATCTTTTATCCTGTGGTTGTTGTTTTGATATTAACTTCTTTTCTTCTAGTTTAGAAACACGTAAACTAACAACTGATCTATCAATAGATGCGTTTTTACATATATCCTGTTGAGTAATATTTATGTTTTCTTGCTGTAATAAATAAATTGTCTCGAGAATAAGATATTCATTTAATGTGATTTTACTCTCTTTTAATTTATTCCTTACTTTAGATTGCCATAAGTTTGATGTTTGCCATATTAGTAATGCTAATCTATTCTCATTAAGAGAAGTGTCTGCCATAGTTTTTATACAAACTGTTTGTATACAAATTAATAATTTATGTCAATACTATTCTGGGGCAATTTCTATCTCTAACCCATCAAGTTCTTGAGAAAGATCGATTTGACAGGATAATCTTGAATTATTTTTAACATCAAAAGCTTGATCCAGCATAGATTCTTCTTCATCATCCATGTTTTTAAGCTTATTTGTCCATTTATCATCAATATAAACATGACATGTAGCACAAGCACAACATCCTCCACACGAAGCTTCAATATCGTAGCCATTGTCTCTAAGGGTTTCCATTAATGTAAAATTACTATCATATTCAATTTCAGACTTTTTACCTGATCTATCTGTGATTATTAATTTTGGCATTAAACGCCTAATTTTTTCTGAAGTTCTTTGGAAGATGTTGTGTATCTAAAAACATTTTTCTTATCAGGAAAGCAATACTTGAATACTTCTTGAGCCATTAAGGCAGACTCGTGAAATCCCGATAAAATAAGCTTAAGTTTTCCTGGGTACCAATTTATGTCACCAATGGCAAAGATTGAGGGTGTTGAAGTTTCAAATTTTTCAGTGTCCACTTTAATTAGATTCTCGTGTAAGTTTAGACCCCATTCAGCAATTGGGCCTAGTTCCATTTTTAAACCAAAAAATGGCAAAAGGTAATCTACTTCAATTTTTGATCTTTCATTATCATTTTCGTATTCTAGCATTATTTTACTATCTTGAATCTTTGAAATCTTTTTTATCTGGCCTTTTAAAAATTTAATTTTTCCTTTTGTTTCTAATTCTTGCATCTTTGAAACGGAATCCGGTGCTGCTCTAAACTCTTTTCTTCTATGTATTAGAGATACATTTGAATCCTTAGATAGTTCATTTGTCCAATCTAAAGCAGAATCTCCTCCTCCTGCAATTAAGAGTTTTTTATTCTTAAATATTGATTTGTCTCGAATTGCGTAAAAAACATTTTTGTTTTCGAAACCCTCAATATTCTCAATTGGAGGTTTTCGTGGTACAAAGCTCCCTGCTCCTGCAGCTATAACTATACATTTTGCTTCAACTTTTGTGCCCATGTTAGTCTCTACAATCCAACCATATTCTGTTTTAGCAATTTTCTCAACTTGTTGGTTTAAATGAAATTTAGGCTTAAACGGGTTTATCTGTTTAATTAACTCTTGAGTTAATTCTTGTCCTGTAACAACTGGTCTTGAAGGGATATCATAAATTGGTTTTTCGGGGTACAATTCAGCGCACTGACCTCCAACCTTATCTAAATTATCAACTAAATGACATTCAATATTTAAGAGACCTAATTCAAATACAGCAAATAAGCCCACCGGACCTGCACCTATAATTACTACATCAGTTTTTTCTGTCATATATGAAAAATAACAACTTTTTTTATTATTTCTAGGGATTATATATATTCTGAATGAATTACGCTAATACTTCAAAACATCATAATCCTGCGATTTATATATGGCTATTAACGATAACCGCAATGGTTTTATTAATTATAGTAATAGGAGGTCTAACAAGATTAACCGACTCTGGACTTTCTATGACCGACTGGCGTCCAATTTTAGGGATAATTCCTCCACTGAGTTTAGAAAGTTGGTTAGTTGTTTTTGAGATGTATAAACAAACACCAGAATACAAAATAGTTAACAAAAATATGACGTTAAATGAGTTTAAATATATTTTTTGGTGGGAGTGGTTTCATAGAATATTTGCAAGAGCAATAGGAATTATCTTTTTAATACCCTTAATTTACTTCAGTTTTAAAAAACAAATTCAATCATCACTGTATATAAGGCTTGGTATTGTCTTTGTTTTCGGTTTGTTTCAAGCAGTTATTGGATGGTGGATGGTAAAGAGTGGTTTGACAGAAAATCCTTACGTAAGCCCTTATAGACTTACTTTTCATCTTTTAAATGCTCTTATAATTTTCTCTATACTATTATGGATAGCAATGGATTACAGATATTCTTCTTCTATAAGTTTTTTATCTAATCCAAAGACAATTGAGTTTTATATTTTAATTGCTGTAATCTTAATATTTATCACAATTGCAACAGGAGGTTTTATGGCAGGAACCAACTCTGGACAATCTTTTAATACTTTTCCATTAATGAATGGAAAAATTATACCTGATGATTACATTATTGATGATTTAGGTATTTATAATATTTTTGAAAATACGGTTGCAATAAATTTTAACCACCGCTGGTTATCAATATTTGTTTTTTTTTATATCCTATTTGTATGTTTTAAATTTATTAAATTTGATAATAAAAACGTTTCAAGTTTTCTTGTGTATTTAGTTCTATTCTTTCTAACCTTACAAGTAATTTTAGGTATTATCACTCTTTTAAGTAATGTTTACTTACCAGTCGCAAGTTTACATCAAACTAATTCAATTTTGTTATTATCAGCTTTATTAATTAGTTATCATCAAATTAAAATAAGAAAGGTTAAAAATGTCTAACAAAAATATATTTATCTTTGGAGGAACGGGTTCTATTGGAAAAGCATTATCAAAAAAACTGAAGAGCAATAACTATGATCCAATAATTGTTTCTAGAAATGAGACAGAATTAAAACAATTATCTGAGGAAATTGGTTGCGAATATAAAGTTTGTGATGTTTTAGATTTTGATAAAGTTAAAAGCATTTCAGAAGAATACAAAGATAGATTATGCGGTATTGCTTTTTGTGTTGGTTCTATAAATTTAAAACCTCTCAAAATGACTAAAGATGAAGATTTTATTGATTCTTTTAAAATAAATACACTTAGTGCCATAAATGCAATTAAGTTTAATCAAGAAACTCTAGCTAAAAATAATGGTAGTATTCTCCTCTATTCAACTATTGCCGTAAAACAAGGTTTTACTAATCACACAATAGTCTCGACCGCAAAAGGTGCCATTGAAGGGCTTACTTTAAGCTTAGCAGCAGAATTTGCTCCAAAAATTAAAGTTAATTGTATAGCGCCAAGTTTAACTGACGCAAAAATGACACAAAAGTTACTTAATAATGAAACTATTAAGAAAGCAATTGAAAATATGCATCCTCTACCTAAAATTGGATCTGGTGATGATTTTTCTGACATAGGAAGTTTTCTATTAAGTAATAAAAATAGTTGGATTACTGGTCAAATATTTCATATAGATGGAGGAAGATCATCATTAAGAATTAAATCGTGAAATATATCTTTACAATTTGTTTATCTCTTTTTTCATTTAGCGTTTTTAGTCAGCCATTTCCTATACCAGATGATAATGAGGTAAGTTATGATGTTATTAGAAAAAAGAAAAATATTGGAAGCTTAATATCAAAATTTATAGAACATGAAGATGCTGTCGTTATACATTCAGTCTTAAAGATAAATGTTAAAGTTTTATTTATTCCAGCATACAAATTTTTTCAAGAAACTAAAGAAACTTGGAAAAATGGTGAATTTGTATCAATAGATGGATTTACAGACTTTGAAGATCATAGAGAGTATAAAATAATTGGAAATGATGAAGACAATTTTTTTATTGCTAATGGTATGGATGGACAATTAAAATTAGATAAAAATATAGTACCATTAAATTATTGGAATCTTGAAATGTTAAATGAAAAAGAAGTATTTGATACTCAAAAGGGTATTGTAAGAACTATAGAAGTAAAGCAACTTGAAGATGAAAAAATTCAAATTGATAACATTGAAATATTAGCTAACAAGTATGTTTTCAATGCATCAAAAAATCCAAAAGATAAAGGGCCGTTTCCAGAATATAAACTTTGGTATTTTGAAAAAGAACTTATGAAAATGGAATTCAAAAACCCAAATGATAAGAAAAATATTATAACAATAATTCGTAATGATTGGGGTCTATAATTGCAAACTATATGGATTACCGGTGGATCATCAGGTATTGGTTTTGCTACAGCAAAAGAATTTATAAATAATAATTGGCAAGTTGTAATTTCTTCAAGTAATAAAATAAAACTTGAATCTGCAAAAAAAAAATTAGAACTAGATAATAATAAAAATTTAGTTCATGCTATTGTATGTGATATTTCTTCAAAAAATAATGTTGATGAAACAATTAATTCTATAGAAAAAAATATTGGTAAAATTGATATAGCATTATTAAATGCATCAGCTTATAGTCCAAACAAAAATCAAATATTTGATATTTCAAACTACGAATTGCTAGTAGATGTAAATATCAAAGGCACTTTGTATTGTGTTAACAAATTAAAAGATGTTATGAAAAATAGAAATAATACGATTGCTATTATTTCTTCACCGTTGGGATATAGAGGTTGGCCAACAGCTGGGGCGTATGGTATTTCTAAGGCAGCTCAATTAAGCTTGAGTGAAAGCTTGTATTTTGATTTCAAAAAGTTGAACATTAATGTTAGAGTCATATGTCCAGGTTTTATTGATACCGAAGCAACCAAAAAAAATAGCTTCAAAATGCCTTTTTTAAAAAGTGCTGAATATGCAGGAAAAAAAATATTTGAAAGATTAACTAAAGGTAAAGAATTTGAAATAATTTTTCCTTATTTGATTGTATATTTTTTTAAATTTACAAGGATATTACCTTATAAAATATATTTTTATATATGGAAAAAATTAGGAAATTTTTAGTTTGTTTCCCCAATATAAATTCCAAGACCTTCAGCTACTTTAATCAAAGGATCATTTTTTTGAACAGTTTTTGAATATCCGGCAACTTGACTAAGCATCAAATCTTGTACTCCCCTGTCTTTCCATACAACTACTCTATTAAATTTTTTCTTTGCAATTAAATCAACAGCATAAACCCCAAAGGCACTTGCAATTAAGCGATCTCTATGAGTTGGTTGAGCACCTCTTTGAACATGTCCTAGAACTGTAACTCTTGTTTCAGAGTCTGTTATTTTATAGATTTCATCACCAAGATAATTTCCAATCCCTCCAAGGCGCACCTCTCCATCAACATATTTCACTGTAGCTTTTTTACCGTTTTCTTTTTTTACAGCTTCTGCAACAACAATTAATGCATGATTTCTTCCTTTAGACCTAAGTTTCTCAATATGATCAGCAATAGATTTTATAGAATATTGAATCTCGGGAATCAAAATAACATCTGCTCCTCCAGCTATTCCTGCATTCAAAGCAATATGACCTGCATCTCTACCCATTACTTCTAAAATCATTACTCTTCTATGACTAGCTGCTGTTGGTTGAAGCATATCTAATGCATTTGTTGCTACGTCAACTGCAGTATCATATCCAATGGATAGCTCATTATGCTTTACATCATTGTCTATAGTCTTTGGAATGCCTACAAAATTTATATTTCCTTTTTTTGTAATACTTTGGAGGATTTTTAGACTTCCATCTCCACCAATACCTATTAGAGCATCTATTCCTAATTTTTTAAAACCTTTTATAACTAAATCAGATGAGTCAATTTTTTTTCCATTTATTATAATTTTTTCAAAAGGGTTGCCTTTGTTATTTGATCCCAAAAAAGTTCCACCCATTCTCATTAAGCTACCCTCAAATTTTTGTGGATTTAATTTGATAACGTCCAAGGGTTCTTTCAACAAGCCTAATGTCCCATCCTTAATTCCGTAAACTTCCCAGTTGTACTTATTATGTGCTCTTAATGTAACTGCTCTAATTACTGCATTTAAACCTGCACAATCTCCGCCACTTGTTAAAATTGCTATTTTTTTTACCACAGGGCGTTTATATACTATTATTATATTTTTACTTATTTATTTTCATGGATGACATAAACAAACTTATAGAAATTTTAAAAAATTTTGAACAAGAACATAGAGATCTTGATGAAATACTTATTAGGCTTCAAGAAAAAAATACCGTAGATTTTTTACAAATTCAAAGGTTAAAAAAAAGAAAGTTAATCCTAAAAGATAAAATATTAGAAATACAAAATAAATTAGAGCCAGATAGTATAGCTTAAGCTAAAAAACTTTTTAAAAATTTAGGAGCGTTATCTTTAATAAAATATATTCTTTCCTTAATTTTTGGAAATTTTGATATTCTCTTAAGATTTTTATTGATATTTTCTTCAACATACTTCATTTCTTTTGAAAAAAAAACGAATAAGGCATTAGTATATACTCCTGATAAGATAAGTCTTTTTGTATAAAAATTGAAATCTGTTGAATTATCTCCAGCTAAATACCACATTGTATTTACTGAATTATATAAACTCTTTTTGGATATTTTATTATTTGTGGGCAGCAAAAGATGGTTAAAAGTTTTTTTATAAAATTCTTTATCTTCATTTAATATATCAAATCGTAATAATAATATTTTTTTTATTCTTTTGTTAATCGGAAAATTAATTAAATTAATTTTTTTTAATTTATATTCAAGTTTTTCATTAATATTTTCTAGAGCATATTTTAATAATTCTTTATATCCATCAGGAAAAAAATAGAATAAATCATTTTTTTCTATATTTTGTTTTTGTAGTTTTAAAAATATTTCTGATGACCAGCCTTCAATTGATACAATTTTTTTTGTTTTAATGAGAATATCTTCTTTTTTTTTATTTTCTATTTTGTTCATTTTTCCAATAAGTTGTTATTTCTTTTTCAAAACCAAAAGCATTTTTGTGTGCTAAGCGTGATATATACAAAATGCCATTTAAATGATCTACCTCATGTTGAACTACCCTTGCATGTAAGCCTTCAACTTCATTTTCAATTACCTTACCATCAAGATCAAATCCAGAATATTTAATTTTTTTAAATCTTCTAACTAAGCCCTGCATACCAGGAATAGATAAACAACCTTCCCAATCATCCTCAGTTTCTTTTCCCATAGCTTTAAAACTAGGGTTTATTAAAGGTGTTATCTCAATTTTATCTTTTTTTTCATTATCTGGGTTACGGAATACTATTATTTTCTTTGAAATATGTACTTGTGGTCCTGCTAAACCTATACCGTTATAGTCAAGCATTGTTTCAGACATATCATAAACTATTTTTTTTAATGCATCTGTTGAGAATTCTTTTACCTCAGAACATTCTTTTAGTAAGATGGGATGACCAATTTTTGATATTTTAAGAATAGACACACAATAAATATAAGTATTTTTTCTAATATACCAATAGATTAATTCAATATATCCGTTTGCAAATAATATGAGTTTATGTTACTAGCCCGCACAATGGCACTTTTTGTAAACGTAAAAGATAATAATGTAGAGCAAGCAATTAGAACGCTAAAAAAGAAAATGCAGCGTGAAGGTTTATATAAAGAAATGAAACTTCGTAAACATTATGAAAAACCTTGTTTGAAACGTGCTAGAGTGAAAGAAGAAAATATTAGAAGAGCTAGAAAATCAGCAAAAAGAAGTAACGATTAAGCAGACAGACTTTTTACTATATCCTCACACATTTTCTTAGCATCACCGAATAGCATAGTAGTATTATCTCTATAAAACAATTCATTATCAACCCCAGAATAACCAGTTGCCATTGAACGTTTTACAAATAAAACACTTTGGGATTTTTCTACATCTAAAATAGGCATACCAAAAATTGGAGAAGACTCATCAGTTTTTGCAGCAGGATTAGTTACATCATTTGCCCCAATAACAAAAGAAACCTCCGTCATTGGAAAATCATGATTAATTTCATCTAGCTCTAAGACTTCTTCATAAGGAACATTAGCTTCAGCTAATAAAACATTCATATGACCTGGCATTCTTCCTGCAACTGGGTGTATTGCATATCTTACCTCTATTCCTTCTTTTTTTAATATATCACCCATTTCTCTTAAAGCATGCTGAGCTTGCGCTACAGCCATTCCGTATCCAGGTACAATAATTACAGAGTCTGCATTTTTCATTATGTATGCAGCATCTTCTGCATTACCTTGTTTAACAATTTTATCTGAGTTGTCCTTACTAGCACTGGTGTCCTGCTCACCACCAAAACCTCCTAAAACAACATTAATAATGGATCTATTCATCCCTTTACTCATTATATAACTTAATATTGCTCCAGATGCTCCAACAAGAGCTCCGGTTATAATTAAGAGATTATTACTTAGAGTAAATCCTATGCCACAAGCTGCCCAACCTGAATAAGAGTTTAACATAGATACTACAACGGGCATGTCAGCACCACCAATAGGTATTACCACAAGAAAACCTAGTAATATGGATACAAAAACTATGGTCCAAAAAATTGTTGGTGATTGATTAACAACAAAAAAAATTATTAAAAAAATAATAAGTAAAAAAATTAATGCATTAATTAGATGTTGAAACTTAAACACGATAGGCTTACCGGAGATTGTGCCTTGTAACTTTCCAAAAGCTAATACTGAACCAGAGAAAGTGATTGCACCAATAAATGTTCCGATACTCATTTCAACAAGACTAGCAACTTTAATAGACCCAACTTTACCTATATTAAATGCAACTGGATCATAAA
>CACLXJ010000026.1 GCA_902610845.1 uncultured Alphaproteobacteria bacterium
AGCTGAAGATTTAGAGGAAAAAGATCAGACTATATTTTTAGAAAATTTAGATAAAGAAGAGCGTACACTGGTTGAAGAAGGATTAAACTATCCTCAAGATTCTGCTGGAAGATTAATGCAAAGACAATTTGTTGCCGTTAATCAATCATGGAATGTTGGTCAAGCAATTGATTATTTAAGAAAAAATAAAGGAAATTTACCTGAAGATTTTTATGATATTTACTTAATCAATAACAATAAAGAAGCAAAAGGTGTTGTTCCATTAGGAAGATTAATGGGTTCAAAAAGAGAAATAGAATTAAATTCAATAACAAATAAAGATTTAAGATTAATTGATGTAAATACAGATCAAGAGGATGTAGCATTATTATTTAACAAGTATGGATTAGTCAGTGCTCCAGTTATTAATAATCAAAAAAAAATTATTGGATCAATTACAGTTGATGATGTTGTAGAAGTTATAGAAGAAGAAAGAGAGGAAGATATTTTAAAGCTTGGAGGTGTAGATCATACAGATTTATATGAGTCAGTTGTTACTACAACAAAATCAAGAATTTCATGGTTAATTGTAAATTTAATGACAGCCGTAGTAGCTTCTATAGTCATAGGTCTATTTGAAGCTGCTATAGAAAAAATAGTAGCCTTAGCTATTCTAATGCCAATAGTAGCTTCAATGGGTGCCAATGCTGGCACTCAAACTTTAACAGTTGCAGTGCGAGCTATTGCAGTGAAAAAATTAACAGCTAGCAATGCTCTAAAAATTATAACTAAAGAGACTCTCATTGGTGGTATAAATGGCATGATATTCGCTATTATAATATCTTTAATTTCTATTTATTGGTTTGATAATTTGCTTTTGGGTTTAATAATAGGTCTTGCTATGATACTTAATTTACTTATTGCTGGTTTTTCAGGTATTGTAATCCCACTAATTTTAGATAAGTTGAAAATTGATCCTGCTTTAGCATCTGCAGTAATTTTGACTACAATAACTGATGTTTTTGGCTTTTTATCTTTTCTTGGATTAGCAACTTTATTTTTAATATAACCTGGCCTATTTAACTTGAAACAATGCTAAGAAAAAACGATCTAATAGATTACTTTTATAAAGGAATTAAAGACAAGAATGATTTACGCATAGGAGTAGAACACGAGAAATTTGTTTTAAAAAAAGATAGTTTACAACAATTATCTTATGAAGAGTCAAATGGTATTAAAGATATTCTTTTAAAATTTGTAAATAAGGGATGGAAACCAAAGTATGATGATAAAAATACTACAATAATTGCTCTAGAAAGATTTGGTGAAAATATAACTTTAGAACCAGGCGGTCAGATTGAATTATCTGGAGCTCAATTAAAAAATATTCATCAAACCTGCACAGAAACAAATAGGCATTTAAAAGAGTTAAAAGAAATTGGTGAAGAATTTAATTTTATATTATTGGGCTTGGGAGTGGAACCTAGCTTATCCTTAGATGAATTACCTTGGATGCCAAAACAAAGATACTCCATAATGAAAAAATATATGCCTAAAGTTGGTAATCTGGGACACCATATGATGAAACGTACTTGCACCAACCAAGTAAATTTGGATTATCATTCTGAAGAAGACATGATTACTAAGTTTAGATTAATGTTAAATCTTGAAGGTATTGCAACTGCAATATTTGCTAATTCACCTTTTGATCAAAAAGAAGTTTCTAAATATAAGAGTTTAAGATCTCATTTTTGGCATCACACAGACAAAGATAGAACGGGTTTATTACCATTCGTTTTTGATAAAGATTTTAATTTTGAAAAATATGCGGAGTATGCTCTTGACGTGCCAATGTATTTTGTAATTAGAAATCATAAATATATAGATATGACTAATTATACTTTTAGAGATTTTATGAAAAATAATATTTCTAAAGATTTACACATTGAACCTACTATTGAAGATTGGATAAACCATTTATCAACTTTATTTCCTCAAGTTAGATTAAAGCAATTCTTAGAAATACGTTCCATGGATGCATGTTCATGGGATTTAATATGTTCTCAACCTGCTTTTTGGATTGGTATTTTATATAATGATTATGGTATTGATAAAACTAATGAAATCGTTGAGAGCTGGACTCAAAATGATAGAAATTTAATAAATAGTTTAGTGCCAAAAGAAGGTCTACAAACCAAATTCAAAAATGGTATTTTGTTAGATATTGCACAAAAATTATTTGAAATTTCAAAATCAGGTTTAGAAAAAAGAAATATTCTAGTAAAAAATGAAAAATATAATGAAACATTTTATCTTAAAGATTTAGAACAAAATCTATCAAATGGCCATTCACCGGCTGATGTATTAATCAGCAAATATAATGGTGAATGGAAAAAAAATATTAATAAAATATATGAGGAAGAAATTTTCTAATGAAAAAAAGTATAGCAATTCAAATGGATAATATTGAAAAAATTGATTATGAATTCGATACATCTTTTTTAATAGGTTATGAGGCACAAGAAAGAGATTATGATATTTTTTATTACAATCCAAAAGATTTATTCATAAAAGAGAATACTATTCAAGCATCTGGATATTATTTAGAGTTATTGCTAGATGAAAAAAATTATTTCAATTTTAAATCTAATAAAATAATTGCCAAATTAGAAGATTTTCAATTTGTCTTTTTAAGACAAGATCCTCCTTTTGATATGAATTATATCACATCGACTTATATTTTGGACTTACTCCCATCTTCAACAATTGTTGTGAATGATCCAACAGCAGTTAGAAATTCTACTGAAAAATTATTTACATTTAATTTTAAAGAATTTATGCCACCTACTTTAGTAACAAAAGATTTAAAAATTATTGAAGAATTTTTAGATAAAGAAGAAGATATCATAACCAAACCACTTTATGGCAATGGAGGATTGGGGATACATAGATTTGATAAAAGTAATTTCAATTCTAAAATATTAGAGGAATATTTACACTTGCCTATAATGGTCCAAAAATTTATCAATGAGATAGCGCATGGTGACAGAAGGATCGTTTTTTTTGATGGTGAATATTTTGGTTCAGTTGCTAGAATACCCCAAGAAGGTAATTTAAAGGCAAATTTTCATGCTGGCGGAAAAGCAAGTAAAACTGACTTAGTTTATAGAGACAAAGAAATCATCGAAAATTTGGGACCGAAGCTAAAAGAGCACAATCTGTTTTTTGTTGGAATTGATATAATTGGAAATTATCTAACAGAAATAAACGTAACTTCACCTACAGGATTGAAGCAAATTAATGCATTAAATAACGTAAATTTAGAGAAAGATTTTTGGGATAAGCTTGAAGCAAAATATAAATTAGTTTAATTATAGTATTTAAAGGAAAACATATGCACGAAAATAGAATTTTAATACACAAACTAAAAAATTTTGAAAATATAAATTCAAAATTTCTTATAATAACTTTGATGTTATTTGGTTCAATTTTACTAGCGATTTCCGCTAAAGTTCAAGTACCATTTTGGCCAGTGCCAATGACAATGCAGACCTTTGTCATATTCTTAATAGGAATGACATATAGTGTAAGATTATCTTTTGCCACAGTTGTATTTTACCTTTTTCAAGGAGCTATAGGGCTTCCTGTTTTTGCAGCCGGTGGTGGAATTGCTTATTTAGTTGGGCCAACAGCAGGATATCTTTATGGCATGTTATTTGCATCTATCATTATAAGTTATTTAGCAAATTTAGGTTTTAGTAAAACATATTTTAAAGCTACAGTATCTCTATTAATTGGTTCTGCTATTATTTTTTCATTTGGCATCATCTATCTTGGTTATATTATTGGTTTCGAAAAAGCAGTAGCCGCTGGTCTTTTACCATTTATTCTAAGTGAAATGTTTAAAATTGCATTAGCAGTTGCTTTAATCCCAACTTTACACAAAATTATTACAAAATAATAATTAATGAAAATCGGTATTGATGTAGGCGGTACCAAAACTGAGGGTATTCTTCTAGATCCAAATGGAACTGAAATAGATAGAAAAAGAATTAATACTGAAAAAAGTTATGATGGAACAATTAAGGGAATACTATCCATTATAAATCATTTTGAAGATAAACACGGCAAAGCAGAATCTGTTGGTATGGGAATGCCAGGAGCCATATCAAATGATACAGCTTTAATCAAAAACGCTAATTCTATATGGTTAAATGGCAAACCTTTTAAGCAAGATTTAGATAAAATTTTAAGTAGAAATGTGAATTTGGAAAATGATGCTAATTGTTTTACTCTTTCTGAAGCGGTAGATGGAGCTGGTAAAGGGTTTGAAATTGTTTTCGGGGTCATAATAGGAACTGGTGTAGGTGGTGGTATCAGTATCAATCAAAAAGTAATAAGAGGTCGTAATAGCATAAGCGGAGAGTGGGGACACATAGTTTTGCCCAGTAGAACAGAAGATGAAAAAAAATATGTTAAAAAATGTTATTGTGGAAAAGATGGGTGCTTAGAGACTTATATATCTGGACCAGGCTTTTCGTCTGTCTATAATTTACGTTGCAATAAAAATTATAATTCACATCAAATATTAGATGGTTTTAATAATAAAGAAAAAGATAGTATCTTTGCACTAAAGCAATATGTCGATCATTTAGCAAGAGGCTTATCTCTAGTTTGTAATATTCTTGATCCAGATGTGATTGTTTTGGGTGGAGGTATGTCAAACATCGATTTTATTTACGAAAATATAAATGATGCTCTAAAAAAATATGTTTTTACAGATACGCTACACACTAAAGTTGTAAAAAATATTCATGGTGATTCAAGTGGCGTAAGAGGGGCTGCTTGGCTTTCTTAAATACCACCCATTGAAATATATTTTATAGTTAAATAGTCATCAAGGCCATAACGAGAACCTTCTCTTCCCATTCCTGATTCTTTAACTCCACCAAAAGGAACTTCTGCAATTGTTGGTAGCCCATTGTTGATAGATACAATTCCATATTCAAGTGCTTCAGCAACTCTCCAAATTCTACCTATGTCTCTTGAATAGAAATATGAAGCTAATCCATATGGTGTATCATTAGCCATTTTAATAACCTCATCATCACTGGAAAATTTATAAAGAGGAGCAACGGGCCCAAATGTTTCTTCAAAAGTAATTTTTGCCTTTGTAGATACATTTGAGAGAACAGTTGGTTGATAGAAATTCCCACCAAGTGAATGCACATCTCCACCAATTGCTATTTTAGCTCCTGTATTTACTGCATCTTGAACATGATCAATTACTTTTTCTAAAGAGGATTGATCAATTAAAGGACCAGACACAATTCCATCTTCAAGTCCATTACCCACTGTTATTTTACTGACTTCATTTGTAAATTTCTCAAGGAATTCATCATAAATGTTTTCATGCACAAATATTCTATTTGAACAAATACATGTTTGACCACTATTTCTAAATTTACTTTGAAGTGCACCTACAACAGCTTCATC
Source organism: uncultured Alphaproteobacteria bacterium (assembly GCA_902610845.1). GTDB lineage: Bacteria > Pseudomonadota > Alphaproteobacteria > HIMB59 > CACPNW01. The sequence continues at coordinate 5,476 of CACLXJ010000026.1, forward strand.
CATATCTGCATCATCAAAAACAATAAAGGGTGCGTGACCACCAAGCTCCATAGAAACTTTTTTTACTGTTGAAGCACTTTGCTCTAAAAGTATTTTTCCAACCTCTGTAGATCCTGTGAAAGAAATTTTTCTTACAATTGGGTTACTTGTTAGTTCTTTACCAATTTCACTTGCTGATCCTGTTATTACATTAAATACACCATCTGGAAAACCCGCTTCTTTAGCAAGTACTGCTACAGCTAATGCTGAATACGGTGTTTGGCTTGCTGGTTTAACAACAGTAGTACAACCAACTGCTAGAGCGGCTGCACATTTTCTTGTGATCATTGAATTTGGAAAGTTCCATGGAGTTATTGCTCCCACAACACCAACAGGTTGTTTAATTATTACAATTCTTTTTCCAGGTCTTGGATCAGGAACTATATCACCATAAACTCTTTTTGCTTCTTCAGCATAGAACTCAATATATGAAGCGCCCATTAGTATTTCGCCCTTTGCTTCGGCTAGAGGTTTACCTTGCTCAATAGTCATTATTTTAGCTAAATCATCTGCATTTTCTGTGATTAGCTCTCCCCACTTTTTTAGAATAACTGATCTTTCCTTAGCAGTAGTTTCTTTCCAAGTTTGGAAAGCATTATTAGCATAATCTATAGCTTTTTTAGTTTCTGAAACTGAGCATTTTGGGACGTTGCCTATAATTTCAAGAGAAGCGGGATTGTTTACCTCAAGTGTTTCACCTGCAGAACTGTCAACCCATTCCCCATTTATAAAACATTTTTGTTTAAAGAGTGATTTGTTATTTAATTCCATATATTTTATTATAATGCATAGTTTTAAATTAAGGAAAATATAATGACAACAGTTAATTCTTGGAATGAATGGGATCCATTAAAACATGTCATAGTTGGAACAGTTGAAAATGCCAATATACCTCCAATGGAACCAGCACTTGAACCAAAAATTAGTAAAGATAGTGGTATGGCAGGATCTCACGGACCACGTTCAAAAGAGTCAATTGATAAAGCAAATATACAATTAGAAAACTTTGTTAAGATTTTAAATTCTCTAAATATAAAAGTTGATAGACCCACACCTATTGATTTCTCTCAGAGTATTGAGACACCAGATTGGTCAAATAATGGCATGTTTGGTTGCATGCCTCCAAGAGATGTTATTCTTACTGTAGGAAATGAAATGCTAGAAGCGCCGATGTCTTATAGATGTAGATGGTTTGAGTACCTTGCCTATAGACCTTTACTTGAAAAATATTATTCAGAAGATAAAAATATGAGATGGGAGTCGGCACCTAAACCAAGATTAACACATCAATCTTATAAGTCTAATTATCTTCCTGAAGGTATAAAAGAGGAAGAAAGATATAAGAAAATCGAAAATAGAGATATGATATTGACGGAAAAAGAGCCACTTTTTGATGCTGCAGAAATTTTACGTTTTGGAAAAGATCTTTTTTATCATAACAATTTTACATCAAATTTAAGTGGCTTAGATTGGTTAAGAAGACATTATCCAAATCATCGCGTTCATCAAATTAATTTACCAGGTGATTTAATACCAACTCACATTGATGCATGTTTTACGCCTATTAAACCAGGAGTTATAATTATTAATCCGAATAGAAAAATATCTTCAGAACAAAGAAAAATTTTTGATGATAATAAATGGGAAATTCATGAAGCAGCTCCTTCTATTCATAACAGTCCACCACCTATGTGTTATTCATCTATCTGGTTATCAATGAACGTTTTGATAATTGATCCTAAAACTATATGTGTTGAAGCAACGGAAGAAAAAATGATTAAACAAATGGAAAGTTTTGGATTAGATGTTATTCCAGTACCTTTTAGAGACGTTTATGCCTTTGGTGGTAGTTTACATTGCGCAACAACTGATGTTTATAGAGAAGGTGAGTGTGAGGATTATTTTCCAAATCAATAATGGATAGTTTTAATCAAAGTAACGTTAACGCCAGTTTACATGATACAAACTTTTCTAGAATTGGTGTAATTACACTATCAACTGATTTTACCATTGAGCAGGATTTTAGAAAAATTTGCCATAATTTACCAGTTGATCTATTTTTTAATAGGATACCTTTTTTAAATCCTCTAACTCATGAAAATTACATGAGGATGGCTAATCATCTTACAGAAACAACAAACCAAATACTTCCAAACGAAAAAATACAAGTTGTAGCGTATGGATGTACCTCGGGCACTATTGAAATTGGTGAAAAAAGAATAAGATCTGAAATTTTCAAAGCTAAACCTGATGCCTTAATCACCACGCCTATCACAGCAGCTGTCAAAGCACTTAAATTGCTAAACAATAAAAAAATTGCTGTTCTTACTCCATACCCAAAAGATGTTAATGTAAAAGTTTACAACTATTTAATCGATAGCGGATTTGAAATTAAATCATTTAGTTCATTTAATTTAAACTATGACTCGGAAATTGCCAAAGTTACTCAAGACAGTTTATTGCGAACAATTTCTTCAATTGATTTAACAGATGTAGATAGTGTTTTTGTATCTTGCACTGCTTTAAAAGTAATTGATATTATTGAAAAATTAGAGTCAAAATTAAGCACAGATATCATTTCAAGTAATCAAGCTATTATTTGGGATTCATTAAGATTATCTAATATTAATCAAAAAATTGATGGTTTTGGTAATCTATTTAAATTACATTAAATAGGGTTTAAATTGATTACACTTCAACAGATAAAAGATGCACATAAGAAAATTTTACCTTACGTTAATTATACGCCTTTAATTCATTCTAATTTTCTATCAAAAAATACTAAGGTAAAACTAAAATTAGAAAATTTTCAAATCACCGGATCATTTAAGTTAAGAGGTGCGGTTAATAAGCTGCTTGCTTTAAGTGAAGATGACAAAAGCAAAGGAGTCATCGCAGTTTCTACAGGAAATCATGGTAAAGGTGTTGCTTATGCTTCAAAGGTATTAGGCATTCAATCAACAATATATATGTCTTCCATGGTTCCAAAATATAGAAAAGAGGCTATTGAAAAATTAGGAGCAAAAGTTGAGATTGTTGGGAAGAATAGTGATGAAGCAGATTTATATGCAAAGCAAATTGCGAAAGAAAAAAATATTCCATTAATCCACCCCTTTGATGATGAAGATATTATTATAGGCCAAGGTACAGTTGGACTTGAAATGCTTACTGAATTTCCTGAAGTTGATACAGTAATTATACCAACATCTGGTGGCGGTCTTATATCTGGAATAGCACAAGCTATTAAACTTCAAAAACCTAAGATAAAAATTATTGCCGTATCTATGGAAAGAGGTCCTTCAATGTATGAAAGTCTAAAAGAAGGTAGACCTGTTGATGTAGAGGAAACTGAAACTTTAGCTGATTGTTTAGGGGGTAGTATTGGTTTAGATAATAAATTTACATTTAATATTGTACAACAATACGTTGATGACTTTGTTTTAGTAAGTGAAGAAAAAATAGCTGAGGGAATTAGAATAAATTTTTTAGAACATAAAATTGTATCTGAAGGTGCTGCAGCCACAAGTGTAATGGTTGTTAAAGAAAAATTAACATCGCACTTAGGAAAAAATATAATTTGTTTAATTTGTGGTGGAAATATTGACTCGGAACTATTTAACAAAGTTTTAAGCCATGCTCATCCTTAATAAAAATGATATTATTCAATATGTAGATTTGAATAAAAATCTCATTCCAATAATAGAAGACGCATTTAATAGTTTATCAAAGGGATTGGTAATGATGCCACCTATAATGAGAATT
>CACLXJ010000027.1 GCA_902610845.1 uncultured Alphaproteobacteria bacterium
GAGGCTTTATTAGTATCTGTTATGGGAATTTCTGTATTTGGCATGGCCACACATCTATTATTTATTCTTGAGGAGAAATTAGTAACCATTTCTAACATGTCACCTTCTCTAAAATGTACATGCCAATCATCAGGCTGAATTATTTCAATATTTTTATTCACAATAATTATTTTTTTGTAATGTAAAATAAATCTTTTCTACGCTTATAGAGTCCATATAGGACTTTGTTTTATCAATATTTATAGTTTTAAAATAGTCATAGCTTTCATTTGTTCTTATAACTTGTGAATCTTGCATAAATGGTCCATAAATCACATCATCTGTTGGGCCAAATAATACTATAGACTTTAATTTTGTGGCTGAAGCCATATGTGATAATCCTGAATCATTTCCAATAAATAATTTTGATTTCTTCATATAAGCAGCAGTTTGAGTCAATGATACACCAAATAAATTAATTATCTTATTACTATCAATATTTTTTGTTATTTCATTTAAATAATTTTCTTCTTCTGACTTTGAACCAACTAAAATAAATTTAATATTTTTATTTTGAGATAAAATTTTGATTAATAGTGAATTATAATTTTTAATACTCCAAATTTTTGGTTTCCAATTTCCACCTGGAAATATAACAAAATATTTAAAATCATCAGACAAATGTTTTGTAACTATTTCTTCTTCTTCTGTATTTGTCTCAATAAACAAATCTGAACAATCAAATTTAAAGTAATTAGATAATTGCTGTACATGGTTTAGATTAGATTTTTTTTTAAAAATAAATTTTTTCTTATGTTTTAAAAAATATGATAACAACGAACTTCTAAAATCAATAATTATATCCCACTTCTTTCCATAACAATTAGAAATTATATCTAACCAATGCATATTGTATCTTTTTTTTGAAACAGTGATTATGGTTTCTGCAGATTTAAAGTTTTTGAAAATTGATTTAGCAGATGGACCAATTACAAATGTAAATTTAGTTTCTGGATATTTTTTACTAAGATAATTTATTACTCCAGTTGATAGAATTGTATCTCCAATAAGATTTGACGAAATAACAAGAATTTTCACAGAAATATTACACTTTTAATATATTCAATATATATTTATATAATTATGAAAAATAAATACTTTTTTCATCATCTGAATTCAAGATTTTTTGAGATTTCTGGAAAAGATAGTAAATCATTTATTCAAAATTTAATAACTAATGACATTGAAAAATGTAACGATGGATCAATTATTTATTCATGTCTATTGACACCTCAAGGTAAATTTTTAGCAGATTTTTTTATATTCAATATAAATGAAAACTATATTTTTGAAACTAATGATAAATTTTATAGTAATTTATTAGGACGATTAAAAATTTATAAACTTCGCTCTGATATAGAAATTAAAGAAATTAATAATCTAAAATCTTATTCATTATTTAATATAGATTATGAAGGTGATTATAATGTTTATTTAAATGATCCTAGAAATATAAACTTAGGTAAAAAACTTATAACAGATAAAAAAATTTTAATTGAAAAAGAGAGATTGAAAGAAATTAATGAAACAGAATATCATGAAATTTTAATTAATCATACAACACCCTATTCACCATTTGATATTTTAGAAAATAAATCTTTATTATTAGAAAATAACTTTGATAATTTAAATGCTATTGATTGGGATAAGGGATGCTATGTGGGTCAAGAAATTACTGCAAGAATGAAATACCGTGGATTACTCAAGAAAAAACTTTACTCTTTAAAAATAAAAAATGGAGATGTGCTAGTGGGAGATGAGTTGATAGTAGATAATAAAAAAATAGGTACAATTGTATCAAAAGCAAATTCAAATATTTTTGCAGCATTAAATATTAATTTTGTTAATGAAATAAAAAATAAAAATCAAAATTTAGTAATTAATGATTCATTATCTTTTGATTTTTTAAACTGAAAATTTTTTTCTATAAAAACTTACTGGAATTATTAAAATCATAAAAATTATTAACATTGGAATAAATATATTATTAATTCCATAGTTGTTTGCAATAAATCCTAATGAAGCTGGAGCACCTATAAATGTTCCGTAAACTGCAATTGAAATTATTGTTATCCCTACTCCGCTGTCAATTCCCTCAATTTTTCCAGCTAAACTATATGCGATAGGAACAATTGAGGATGCTCCGATACCTAATAATGAAAAACCAATAATAGCTGCATAAATACTGCTGAAATTAGATAAAATTATTAAACTTATAATCGTCGATAAAAATAAAAAGAAAATCAAAAGAAAAACTCCAATTTTATCTCTTACCCAATCACCACTAAATCTTCCGATAACCATAAAAATATTAAAACTTAGAGTTGCTAAGCCGATATAGAAGCCATCAACTTGAATAAAATCTCTCATATAGAGAGCCCCCCATGCATCAACACTTCCTTCCGTTAGAGCGTTTGCCATTGCAATTAATGCTAATAAAACAATAAGTAAGGGCCAAATAAAAAATATATTTTTTTTACTGGAATCTTCTGATTTTGTTTCAACTTGTGACTCTAAACAAAGGACAAAATACAAGCTCAAAGGAAGAAGAATGATAACATACAAAAGTATATTAAAAATAAAAGAATAATTCCACTCTAGTAAAAAGCTTGTAATTAAAGATCCAAATAAAACTCCAAGACTCCAAAATGCATGAAACCCTGACATCATTGATTTTTTTTCTCTAGCTTCTAAATTTGACGCATAAACATTGCATGCTATTTCGAATGCACCATAACTCATGCCAAAAACAAATGAGAAAACCATAAAAAGCCATAACTCTTGAATGAAAGGTACTGGCAACCACAAACAACTTTCGGCAATTAAGGTATATGTTAAAATAGATTTTGTAGAAGTTTTCAGAATAAGAGCATTTGCAAAAATCATTGCAACAATTGAACCAATTGCAAATGATAACATAATATATCCAACACCAACATAATCAGTTTGAAGTTGATCCTTTATGGTGGGTATCCTAATAGCCCATAAACCTACATAACAAGCAGTTATAAAAAAAATAATTTTTATTGCATGAATATCACTTACTTTTTTCATACAATTTTATTAGTTGAAATATTTTTTGTAATATTCAGATAAATTTTCGATAGAAACTCTTTCTTGTTTCATAGTATCTCTATCCCTAACAGTAACACTTTTAGCTTCTAGAGTTTCAAAATCTACTGTTAAACAAATTGGTGTTCCTATTTCATCATGTCTTCTGTAATTCTTACCAATATTTCCTGAATTTTCTAAAACAACTCTACCCAATCCCAATTTCTGTAGATTAGATTTTATTTCTTTAGATAAATTAACTAATTCCTCATTATTCTTTTTGAGAGGAATAACTGCAGCTTTAATAGGTGAAAGATGGGGTTTTAGAGATAAAAGAATTCTTTTATTATCTTTATCTACATTTTCTTCACGATAAGCTTCATTTAACAAGGCAAGAACTCCTCTATCAACACCAGCTGATGGCTCAATAACGTAAGGAATATACCATTTATTTTCTTCTAAATCTTGAACAGCTAGTTTTGTCGTTGAAGAAGAATTTTTCATAACTTCCGAAGTAATTTTAAAATCGTTTTGATTCTTAGTGTGAGAACCTAAGTCAAAGTCAGTTCTATTGGCTACACCTTCTAGTTCCTCTTCACCATGAGGAAACACATAATTGATATCAACTGTTCTTTTAGAGTAGTGAGCTAATTCATTTTTTTCTACTTCAATTTTTTTTAAATTTTCTTTTTTTATTCCTTGATTAACCCACCACTCTATTCTCTTATTTATCCAATATTCATGCCATTCATCATCAGTACCTGGTTTAACAAAAAACTCTAATTCCATTTGTTCAAACTCTCTAACTCTAAAGATAAAATTACGAGGTGTTATTTCATTTCTAAATGCTTTTCCCATTTGTGCTATACCAAAAGGAACAGTTCTAGACGTTGAGTCTAATATATTTTTAAAATTAGTAAAAATTTGCTGACACGTTTCTGGCCTTAAATATGCAAATGACGAACCATCATCAACTGGACCAATTGCAGTTTTAAACATTAAATTAAAAGGTCTTGGCTCAGTAAGATCTTCCGAGTTACAATTAGGGCATTTATTATTTTCTAATAATTGATCTGCTCTCCACCTTGATTTACATGCGCGACAATCAACTAAAGGATCGGTAAAAGTATCTTCATGACCTGAATGTTTTAAAACTACTGGAGAACTTAAAATTGAGGCATCCAAACCTTCGGTATCATCACGTTCATAGACCATTGATTTCCACCAAGCTTGTTTAAGATTATTTTTGAACTCAACTCCCATTGGTCCATAATCATATAAACCTTTGATACCACCATAGATGTCATTTGATTGAAATAGAAAACCTCTTCTTTTACAAAGAGAGACTAACTCTTCCATTGTTTTTGCAGTCATATAACTCTTAATCTTTTGGTTTATATTCTTTCGTTCTTGGATCTTTCTCTAAATCGATTACTGAGTCATTATTTACTTTATTATTACTGAATTTGTCTTGTTTTTTTTTCTTAAATCTTAAAAATAATAAAATAGAAGCTAAAATTACAACTAAAACTAGAAATTTCATTACAACCCAAACCTAGAAAACATAATTCGTTCTTCAATTTTATTTAAAATTTCATCAGAATTAAATATTGAAGAAGAAAATCTACGTTGTAAAAATGATTTTTTTTGACTGATCATTTTAATTTTAATTTTTTTTCCAAACTTTTCTTCTAAAATTGGTTTTAATGCACCAATACCATCTGCTAAACCTAAATCAATAGCTTTGTTACCAACCCAAAATAAACCAGAAAAGATATCTTCTAATTTATTCTGATCAAGCTTTGAACCTCTTCTATCTTTTACATAATTAATAAAATTATCATGAATTTGTTCTTGAATATTTTTTAATCTATCAATGTCTTCCTGTTTTTCTTCTTTAAAAGGATCAAGAAAACTTTTACTTTTCCCAGATGTATAAACTCTTCTTTCAATTCCAACTTTTTTTAAAAGATCAACAAAACCAAAACCTGGTGAAATAACACCAATTGAACCAATAACAGAGTTTTGATCAATATAAATCTCATCGGCAGCACATGCTAACCAGTATCCTCCAGAAGCTGCAACATCTTCAACGAATGCTAAAACTTTTTTATTTTTTTCCTTTGCTAAATCAATTATCTTTTTTGCTATTAAAGAGGATTGTGTAGGAGAACCTCCAGGTGAATTTATGACCAAACCTACAACAGGTGATTTTTTATCAGCAAATAATTTATCAATTAACTTTTCTAAATTGTTGATTGCTAAACCAGAGCCTGTTAAGCCTGACTGTGATGATATAATGCCAGATAAACGCAAAACCGGTATTGTAGTACTTTTTGAAAATAACCTTTTAAACATAATATCTAATAACAAATGTTAATCTTTTCTTAAAGCGTTATGTAGCATTTGTTTGTAATTTTAATAATTTGAGTTTAAGTGCGTCAATTAAGTTAATGAATTAACAAAATATTCTAATAGTTAAACAGCATGGATAATGTTCTTCCACTTAGAAAAAAAGATTTTTCATTTGTAGATGAAATCAGAGAATTAACAGATCTATGTAAAGAAGATCTGGTATCTGTAAATACCATAATTTTTGATAAATTAGATAGCAATGTACCTTTAGTTAATGAAGTTGGAAAATACCTTATCTTATCAGGGGGAAAACGATTGCGACCTCTTTTAACTGTTTCAAGTTTTCATATGACTAGAAATGAAACTAGTGAAATTGAAAATAAAATGAATCATATCGGTCTATCTGCAGCAGTAGAATTTATTCATACAGCAACACTATTACATGATGATGTAATAGATGAAAGTAAACAAAGAAGAGGAAAACCTACGGCAAATGAGAAATGGACAAATAAAACAAGTGTATTGGTTGGTGATTTTTTATTCAGTAGAGCTTTTCAATTAATGACAAAATATGGCAACACTGAAACCTTAAAAATATTAGCTGATACTAGTGTTGTAATTTCTGAAGGAGAGGTTTTGGAACTTGCCAATGATAAAAATTTAGAAATAAATGAAAATATTTATTTTGAAGTTGTAAATGCAAAGACAGCCTCTTTATTTAGTGCAGCATGTCAAGTTGGATCAATTAGTGGTCTTGGAACAGAAGCTGAGGTTAATGCATTAAAATCATTTGGAACAAACTTTGGCATGACTTTTCAATTAATTGACGATGCTATTGATTATTCTTCAAACAAAAAAATATTAGGAAAAAATACTGGAGATGATTTTAAAGAAGGTAAGATTACTCTTCCAATAATATTAGCATATGGAAGATCAAATGATAAAGAAAAAAAGTTTTGGGAAAGAACAATATCTGATCTTAACCAAAATGATGGTGATTTTGAAACGGCATTAGAAATAATTAATAAATATCAATGTATTGAAGATACTCTTACAAGAGCAAATCACTTTTCAAATGTAGCTGTAGACTCAGTTGATATATTTAAAGATAACATTTATAAAGAAAAATTAGTAAGTCTTGTTACAAAAAGCGTTTCAAGAATTTATTAATTAATATTCCTCATAAGATTTTACCTCTACTAATTCAGAGCCAAAGGTTTTATTAATATCATTTTTTACTTTTGCTCTCTCATCATTGGTAAAATAGACACTTCTAGCTAGATCAATAAATGTTTGATCAAACATTTTTTTTCTTTCACACTCCCTAATATCGTCTTCTATATTCCAAAGTTTAGAATTAATATTTATCAAATTTTCTAAATGATTATTTATTTCTTCTTGCTGAACATAATTCATTAATGTTTTTTGGAGAAAATCTAATTCTTTTTTGACATGATCAAGTTTAGTTTCATCAGTTATATTTTTCTGTTTGATAATTAATATTGAAATTTTATCTACAAGTTCACCAAGTGATATAGGAGTATTAATAAGCATTAAATTCTTTCATAAATATCTTCGTATCTTTTAATATCATTTTCATCAAGATTATCACCGTACCACATTTCTATAATAACTAAATCACGATCTTTTCTATTAGCCATTCTATGAATTGCCCCTTTGGGAATAAAAATATTCTCATTTTCATTTAAATTAGTTACTTGGTTGTCAATTGTAACTTCAGCTTCTCCTTCAGCTACAATCCAATGCTCAGATCTATGTTCATGACTTTGTAGAGATAAAACACCACCTGGTTTTACAAAAATTTTTTTTACAAGGAATTTTTTACCAGATTGAAGTATCTCAAATGATCCCCAAGGTTTTTCAATGACAGAATTCATTATGAATGTTTATTTATATATTATATATCGATTTATAAATGATAAAAATATCACCATCAATATTATCAGCAGATATTCTTAAATTAGAAGAAGAGGTTAGATTTTTAGATCTAAATGGCGCAGACTATATTCATATAGATATTATGGATGGTCACTATGTTCCCAATATTACTTTTGGACCAAATATAGTTAAGTCATTAAGAAAGGTTACTTCTAAAATTCTAGATGTACATCTCATGATTAAACCAGTGAAGCAATATATTAATGAATTTATAGAAGCTGGTTCAGATATCATTACCTTTCATCCTGAGGCCGATAATAACCCAGAAGAAATTATTAAAAAAATATGTGATGCTGAAATTAAAGCAGGAATTGCTATTCATCCTAAGGTAAATATTGCAGATATTGATCATTTATTTAATAAAGTGCAACAAATAATAGTTATGACAGTTACGCCTGGTTTTGGTGGTCAAAAATTTATGCATGATCAAGTGCAAAAAATTAAAGATTTAGATGAAATTAGAAAAAATAATAATTATAATTATGAGATAGCTGTTGATGGTGGAGTAAATAATGAAAATGCAAAAATATGCAAAAGTAATGGAGCTAATGTGTTAGCGGTTGGATCTTATTTATTATCTCAAAATCAAAATAACTATAATGAAATTATAAATTCTTTAAGATAATGGACTGGGATAAATTAAAATCATTTTACGAAATTGCAATCTCAAGAAGCATTTCTAAAGCAAGTGCAAAACTAAATATCAGTCAATCTGCTCTTAGTAGACAAATACAAGATTTAGAATACGATTTAAAGACACCTTTATTTATAAGACATCAAAAAGGAGTAAGATTAACTGAGCAAGGTGAAAATTTATTTAATACTGTAAATCAAATTAATTTCTCCATTTCTGATTTTGAAAAAAAATTATTAGATAAAAAAACTAAACCAGTAGGTAAATTAACCGTAAGCACAACAGTTGGTTTTGGATCAGCATGGCTCACACCAAGAATAACCAAATTTTCTAATCAATATCCAGAGATAGATGTAAGTTTAGTTATGAGTGACGAAGAAGTTGATTTATCTGCAAGAGTTGCTGATGTTGCAGTAAGAGTAAAAAAACCGACTCAAGCAAATTTAATTTTTAAAAAATTTGTTAATTTCCATAACCATATTTATGGTTCTACAGATTATTTACAGAAAAGTGGAATACCAAGAAATGTAAATGATCTGGATAAACATGATTTGATTTGCTTTGGAGCTGGATTACCTTCTCCTGTTTCTAATATTGATTGGATATTAAAAATTGGAAAAGAAGGAACAAAAAGAAGACCTAAATTTAGAGTGAATAGTATTTACGCGATGTCACTAGCAATTGAAAAAGGTGGAGGTTTAGCATCTTTACCTGATTACATGGTTGCAGACAAGCCTCAACTTGTTCGTGTACTACCAAACCTAGAAGGTCCATCGTATCAAACATATTTTGTTTATTCTGAGTCTTTTAAAAATGATAGAAGACTTGAAGTTTTTAGAGATTTTTTATTTAATGAAGCTAAAGATTGGCATTATTAGTCTTTGACTTAATTTTTAATTTTTGTATACCATTCCTAGATTATGGGATATCCAAAAAAACATAGAGGTAGACGTAAAAGAGGTTCTAAATACAGAAGAAACAAAA
>CACLXJ010000028.1 GCA_902610845.1 uncultured Alphaproteobacteria bacterium
TTAGACAAATACAAAAACAATTCTTTGGAGAACGATTTATAGGTACAAAATCTACAAAAGGTGAAATTATAGACAGATCTGGATCAAATAAATTCTTAAATATTAGAAATCTAGTTAAGCAAATGAAACTTAATTTTTATGAAATATCAAAGCCAGGTAATTTATCAAAAGACTTAAGTAATATTTTTAAAATAAAAAAATCTACTTTTTGTCTTGTTAATATTGATAAAGCACATTTAATAAAGCCCAAGATGGGATTTAATATAGATTTTAATGGAAATTGGATACAAAGACCATTAGAGGATATGTATCCATTTATTCAACAAAAATTAATAAATAAATATATTAAAAAATAAAAATGAGAGTTGCAGATTACGTTATAGAATATTTATATAAAAAAGGGATAAATAAGTTTTTCACAGTTAGTGGAGGTGGATCTATATTTTTATGCGATGCTTTATACAAAAATAAAAATGTAAAATATATATCATGTCATCATGAGCAAGCTGTTGCTTTTGCAGCTGAAAGTTATTCAAGATATTCTAATAAATTAGGTGGAGCAATCGTTACTACTGGTCCAGGAGGAACTAATACTATTACTGGAGTTGCTAGCTGCTGGATTGACTCAATTCCAGTTGTATTTATCTCTGGACAAGTTTTTTTAAATCAAACAATTTTAGGAACAAATTTAAGGCAATTAGGTGTCCAAGAAATTAACATAATTGATCTGGTAAAGCCTATTACCAAATATGCTGTTATGGTAGAGGATGCAAAAAAAATTAAATATCATTTAGATAAATCAATTTACTTAAGTCAAGAAAATAGACCTGGACCAGTTTGGGTAGACATTCCTGCAAATATACAAAATGCCGAAATTAATAAGAAAAATTTTGTTGAATTTAATATAAGTAATTTAAAAAAAACAAGAAAAATTAAAAAAAATTTAAATTTTATAAATAATGTTTTAACACTTTTATTGAAATCTAAAAAACCATTATTCCTCCTTGGTCATGGGGTGAAAATATCTAATTCTCAACTATTGTATAAAAAAATAATTCAAAAGTTCAAAATACCATTCTGTGTTACCTGGAATGCAAGTGATGTTATAGAAAGTGATAATAAATTTTATATGGGAAGGCCAGGAGCATTTGCAGAAAGAGGAACTAATTTCATAGTTCAAAATTGTGATTTAATCATATGTATTGGAACAAGATTACCTTTTATGGTTACAGGATATAACTCAAAAAAATTTGCTAAAAATGCTAAGATAGTTATGGTTGATATTGATAGTAATGAATTAAATAAACCTAGCTTAAGACTAAACTTAAAAATTAATTCTGATGCCAAAGATTTTGGTTTAAAATTAGAAAAAAAATTAGCCAATAAAATTTTAAATATTGATAATGATTGGTTAAAATATTGTAATTTTATAAGAAAAAAATATCCCATTACTTTAAATGAATATGTAAAACAAAAAAAATATGTAAATTCATATTATTTTATAAATATTTTATCGAAAAAATTAAGTCAAGGTGAGTGTGTTGTCACAGATATGGGGTTATCTTTTGTTAGTACTCATCAGGCATTTAATATAAAAAAAAATCAAAAACTTTATACAAATTCTGGCCATGCACCAATGGGTTGGGGGCTGCCAGCCGCCATAGGAGCATATTTTGCTTCAAAAAGAAAAAAAATAATTTGTATTACTGGGGAAGGTGGATTGCAAATGAATATTCAGGAATTGTCAACTATAATGCATCATCAGATTCCAATTAAAATATTCATTTATAATAATGGTGGATATTTAACTATTAAGCAAACTCAACAATTAGGTTTTAACAATAGAATCATGGGAGCTGATAAAAATAGCGGCCTTTCTTTTCCTGAATATAAGGATATAGCTAAAGCACACAATATAGATTATATTAAAATTGCAAACCATTTAAATATTTCTAGTAAATTAGATAAGATTTTATCTTCAAAAAAGTGTGTGATTTGTGAATTAATGATCGATCCTGAACAAGATCAAAAACCAAAAGCAATTAATAGAAGAGAAGCAGGAAAGACAATTCCAACTGATTTTGAAGATTTATATCCTTTTATTAGTAGAAAAGAATTAGAAGAAAATAATTTTGAATTTGTTAAAAAGAATATATTATAAATTTATGATTAATAGTTTAATTCTTAGCGGCAATCTTGTTCAGGATCATGAATTTATATATCCTTATTATAGATTACTTGAAGAAAAAATTAATGTTGATGTCTGTCTTTTAGGCGGTAAACCTGTTGAGGGAATTTTAGGAACAAGAATTCCACCTAATAAAGAACAAAAAATAATTAGTCCTTCAGATGTGAATATCAGTAATTATGATTTATTAATTATTCCGGGTGGTGCAAAGGCTATGGAATACCTTAGGCAAGATAGTAAAATTATAGAGATAATAATAAGTTTTAATAAAGACAAAAAAATTATTGGATCTATATGTCATGGAGCACAGTTAATGATTTCTGCAAATATAATTAAAGGTAAAAAAATATCAGGTTATTATAGTATAAAAGATGATATTAATAATGCTGGCGCAGAATATGTAGATGCACCAAGTGTAATTGATGACAATATAATAACTTCACCACATTATAAATACCTAGGCAATTGGATGTCTGATGTAATTAAAAAATGTAAAAATGAACTTTAATGGTTTTTTCTTTGATCTAGATGGCACACTGATTAATTCAATGGATTATCACTACAATTCATGGAACAAAATATTGTATAATGAATTTAACTATTCTTTAAATAAAGAAAAATTTATGATTACTGAAGGAACTAAATTAAATTTTCTTATTTCAGATTTTCTATCTGAAAAAAATATAAAGATTTCAAAAAAAAAATTAATCGATTTAATTGAAATGAAAGATGAAGATTATAGAAATAATAACAAAGCTAGTTTTTATCCAAACTCAATAAAATTTATAAAGTTTTTTAAAATCTAAAAAAACTAAAATATCACTAGTTACTGCTGGTTCAAAAAAAAGAATCAAAAGAACTTTATCAAAAAGTTTTCTTGATTTATTTGACTGCATTGTAACAGGTAATGATTGTAAGTTAGGTAAACCAGATCCAGAACCATATTTAATTGCATTGAAGAAATTAAAATTATCACCTTCTTCATGTGCAACGTTAGAAAATGCTCCTTTAGGTGTTAAATCTTCTAAAAGTGCAAAGATTTTTACTTATGCAATTACAAATACTTTGAAAAAAAAAGATTTAACAATGGCTGATAAGATTATTAGTTCATTCAAGGAACTAATGTAAGAATGATTAATATTTTAAGAGATTATCCTCAACCAACTCAACCAAGATATATTAAAAAAAATTTTAGAAGTTTCTCTGACAAATTAATAGCAAATCATAAAGACGAAAGATTTTATAATGGATCCCGCTCAACAGGTTACGGTGGTTATAGAGATGATGGCAGGTGGAAAAAAGTAGCCTTTAATTGTATACAAGATTATAACTTAATAGATGGCTCCAATTTTCTTCATGTAAATTGTGATTATGGATTTCTTCTAAGTGAAGTAAAAAAAATCAATCCCAATATTAATGTATTTGGGTCTGAATACTCTGAATATGCATATAAAAATATTAATTTTAGTATAAAAGACAACGTTAAGCTTATAGATCCAAGAGAAATATCTTTTGGAGATGTAAAATTTGATTTAATTATCGCTTTAAGTGTAGTCTATACCTTTAATATTTACGATGCTATATTATTTCTTAAAAAATTAAATAATCTTTCTAAAAATAATAAGATATTTATTACATTAGCAACTTATAATACAAAAGAAGAATTTGATTTGTTTAATAGCTGGACTTTACTTGGAAATCTTTGCCTAAAAAAAGAAGAATGGTACGAAATATTCGCTGAAGCAAATTACAAAGGTGATTATTTGTTTATTGACTCAAATTATTTATCTTTAAAATTTAAATGATAAACTTTAAAAATAAAAATTATATTATTACAGGTTCTACCGAAGGTTTAGGAAAATTAATATCAATAGAATTAAGTAAATTAGGTGCAAATTTAATACTTATATCAAGGTCTGAAAAAAAAAATAAAAAAAGTTTTAAATAAATGTAAAAATATTCATAAACACAAAATTTGTTTAATTGACTTAAATGATATAGAAGAAATTAAAAATAGTTTAAATAAAGTCTTAATAAATAATAATCAAATTGATGGTGTACTTCATATCGCAGGTGGCGGATTAGGTGTCAAGAGCCATACTCCAAAACATGAAGAATATATTAGAGTTTTCAACTTAAATCTTTTTAGTATATTTGAAATTAATAGTATCGTAATTCCTTTAATGAAAAAAAATAAAAAAGGAGTACTTTTGCATGTTGGTTCGATAGCTTCTAATGAGTCAGTTGGCTCTCTTAGCTATAATGTTGCAAAGTCATCTTTATCATCATACGTAAGATCATTATCTAAACAGATTTCTAAACATAATATTTGTCCAACAGGTATATCTCCAGGTGGGTTTATATTTGAAAATAATGCAATGGGCAGATTAAAAAAAAATAATAAGCTAGTATACGATAAATTCATAAAAGAGAGATTACCAAGAAAAAAAATGCCTAAGGCGGAAGAATTATTACCCATTATATTTATGTTATTAGAAAATAATATGATGTTTTCTGGAAACATGATTTCTTGTGACTCAGCTGAGGGTAACTTCTACAAACCTTATTATTGAATTACTTTAAAATAAATATAGAAAATTATTATTAATGTTTTTAGAAAAGAAAAGTAAAAAAACTTACCTTAATTTATATAAGAAATTATTATTAATCAGAATAGTTGAAGAAAAAATTGTTTCTGAATATTCAAAAAACTTAATGAGATGTCCCGTTCACTTATCAATTGGTCAAGAAGCATGCGCAGTGGGAGTTTGTGGAGCGTTATCTTTAAGTGATAAAGTTTTTAGTACTCATAGATGTCACGCACATTATATAGCAAAAGAAGGCAATATATATAAAATGGTTGCTGAAATTTATGGCAAAGAAGATGGTTGCTGTAATGGAAGAGGTGGTTCTATGCATTTATTTGATAAAACAAAAAATTTTATATCTAGCATACCTATTGTATCTAGCGGCATTCCTCTCTCAGTAGGCTCATCACTAAATGATAAGCTAAATAATAAAAAATCAATTACTTGTAGTTTTTTTGGTGATGGTTCATTAGAGGAGGGCGTTTTTCACGAAAGTTTAAATTTTGCTAGTATCAATAATTTAAAAAATTTATTCGTATGTGAAAATAATCTTTTTTCTGTTTATACAGATATTAAATTGAGACAACCAAATAGATCTTTTAAAAAATTAGCTGAAGCGCATAAAGTAGATTATTATGAGATGGATGGAAGTAATGCAATTGAAATATATTTAAAAGTATTAAAATTAAAAAAATTAATTATTAAAAGAAGTAAACCTCTTCTTCTTGTTTTGAATACATTTAGATATAGAGAACATTGTGGTCCCAACATTGATGATCATCTTGGGTATAGAAAAAATAGTTATATTAAATCTTGGTTAAAAAAAGATCCTATAAATATTACTTTTAAAAACTTATTAAAAAATCACATAATTGATGAATCAAAAAATGACATATTAATTGAGAATATAAAAAAAAATATAAATTCAATATTTTTAAAAGCTGAAAAAGCAAAATTACCCAAAAGTAAAGATGTAAAAAAATTTGTGTATCAAAATTAATTATGAAAAGAATAATAACTTACGCTCAAGCAGTAAATGAATCATTAATTCAGTCTTCAAAAAAAGATAAAAATATCATTTTTTTTGGAGAAGGAATAGATGATCCTACTTCTTTTTTTGGAACAACAAAAGATTTGGGCAAATACATCTCTAGTAATAGATTAATAGAAATGCCTTTATCTGAAAATGCTATTACAGGTATTGCAGTAGGATCTGCTATTATGGGTAAAAAACCAATTTTAAGTTTTCATAGAGTTGAATTTGCCCTTTTAGCAATGGAACAAATAATTAATAATGCTGCTAAGGCATCATATATAAGTAATGGATTACATAAAGTTCCATTAATAATAAGACTTATAATTGGAAGAGGCTGGGGGCAAGGACCTGAACATTCCCAAAGTCTTGAAACTATTTTTTCCTCTATTCCAGGTCTTAAGGTATTAGTTCCAACATTTCCAAATGATGCAAAAGGAATGATGAATGCTGCTATAAAAGATAATAATCCTACAGTAATCATAGAACATAGATATTGTCACTTTATTAAGGAAAATGTTCCAAAAAATTATTTTATTAATGACATAAAAAGTCCTAAGAAAATAATAAATGGTCGAAGCATAACAATAGTATCATACTCATATATGACACTTGAAGCTATTGAGGCTGCTGAAGAATTAAAAAAGTTAAATATACATGTTGAATTATTTGACTTAAGAGTTTTGAATCCTTTAAATATAGAGTCAATTCAAAAATCTGTAACAAAAACAAGAAGATTGTTAATAATTGATTTAGGTTTTAAGAAATTTGGAATAGGATCTGAAATCTCTAGTCAAATTTATGAAAAACAGTTTTCTAAAATGATTAGTCCAATTTCTAGATTGGGTATGCCTGATCATCCTGTCCCAAGTTCTCGAGGATATTTAAAAAATTTATATCCAAATTCAGTTAAAATTATAAATGAAGTTTGCAGAATTTTTAATATTTCAAATAATAAGAGCAAGGAAATAATTAAAAAAATTACTAATTTGAAGTCAAAAGAACCAATAGATGTTCCATTTTCAAAATTTAAGGGACCATTCTAGCCTTGTATGATATTCAAGCATAT
>CACLXJ010000029.1 GCA_902610845.1 uncultured Alphaproteobacteria bacterium
TACTAATAAAAATATATAAGAAAAAAATCTCTCAGTTTGGAATATCATTGTTTACCACTTTTATAAACACATCTTCTAAATCTCCTTCTGAAGTGTTTATTTCTTTAAAATCAATTTTATTTTTACTTAATAGATCAATAATATTTTTTATATTTGTTTTATTCTTATCATAAGTTAATTTTAAAATACCATTCTTAAAATCTGGTTTAAATATGTTTAATTCTTCAGGAATATCTAAATGTTTATCTAAAACAAATGCTACAGATTTGGTTGATATTATATTTAAAAGTTCATTTTTTGATCCTTCAATAATTTTTTTTCCATGATTGATTATGGTAATATTGTCACAAAGATTTTCTGCTTCTTCTAGATAATGTGTAGTTAAACACACGGTTTTACCTTCTGTACTTATTTTTTTAATGTAATTCCAAACTGATGTTCTAATATCGATATCTACCCCAGCTGTCGGTTCATCTAATATAATTATTTCAGGATCATGCACTAAGGCTTTTCCAATTAATAATCTCCTTCTCATACCTCCTGATAAGGTTCTAGCATATGCATTTCGTTGATCAGTTAACTTTAAGTTTTCTAAAATTTCGTCAGTCTTCCTTTTTCTTTTTGGAACTCCGTATAAACCTGCTTGAAGCTCTAATAATTCTGCTGGAGAAAAAAATGGATCGATGTTTAATTCTTGAGGAACTATACCTATTTTGAATTTACTTAATTTAATATTTTGGTCTATATTTATTCCACAAATATTAACATCGCCAGAATTTTTTTTAACTAAACCTCCTAGAATATTTATAAAAGTAGATTTTCCAGCACCATTTGGTCCCAATAGACCATGAATTGTTCCTTTTTTTATTGTTATACTAAAATCTATTAGAGCTTTAACCTCCTGAGTTTTTTTTAGGAAATTTTTATTTACATTTTTAGCTTCAATTGAATATTTATAATCTGACATTTATTTAAAATCTTATATATTTAAATTTACAATGAATAAAAAGAGTAGATTAATATTAGTTGATGGTTCTGCCTATATATTTAGAGCTTATTATGGATTACCGCCTATGAATCGTGCAGATGGAACTCCGATTAATGCAGTTTTTGGTTTTACAAATATGCTTGTCAAATTGATAGAAGATTACAGCAACGATAAAATGATAGTTATTTTTGATGCTGCAAGAGAAAATTTTAGAAATAAAATCTTTCCAGAATATAAAGCTAATAGAGGAGACGCTCCTGAAGATTTGATACCACAATTTCCTTTAATCAGAGAGTGTGTTCAGAGTTTTAATATACCGCAGTTGGAAATTGAAGGATTTGAAGCTGATGATTTAATAGCTACTTATGTTACCTTAGCTGAAAAAGATAAAATTGAAACAATCATAGTTTCCTCAGATAAAGATTTAATGCAGCTTGTTAGTAAACATGTGACAATGCTTGATCCAATGAAAAATAAAAAAATAGAAATTAAAGATGTTGAAGAAAAGTTTGGAGTACAACCAGATAAGGTTATTTTTATTCAAGCATTAACAGGAGATAAAGTAGATAATATTCCAGGTGCCCCTGGTATTGGGCCAAAGACTGCGTCTCAATTAATAAATGAATTTAACGACATTGACGGTCTAATAAAAAATCTTGATAAAATTAAGCAAGAAAAAAGAAGAAATATTTTAATAGACGCAGAAAAGGATATCAGATTAAGTTTGGAACTTGTAACACTAAAAAATGATGTAAAAATACCTGAGGGTATTGAGAAAATAAAAACATATAATGAATTAAAAAAAGAAAATAATAATATTTTTAAATTTCTAAAAGAACAGGGCTTTAGATCAACTTCTGAAAGATTAAAAGCTAATTCTTTTATATCTAGTGATAATGATAAAATTATTCAAAGAAAAGAAATACAACCAAAGTACCAATTAATTAATTCAAAGAAGAATTTTGAAAGGGTTTTAAGTGAAATTGAAGAAAAAGGTATATGTGCTATTGATACCGAAACTAACTCACTTAATATAGAAAAAGCTAAACTGGTCGGGATATCAATTTGTTATAGTGAAAACATTTCATACTATATTCCCATAAATCATACTACTTCAGATGGATCAAAAAAAATTGATAATCAGTTAGAAGAAAATTATGTAATTAATCATATTAATAAAATTTGCAAAAATGAATCAATCTTAAAAATTGGTCAAAACATAAAATATGATATTAGAATTTTAAATAAGTATGGAGTAATTTTTAATTCAATTGCAGACACAATGTTAATTTCGTACTCAATTGATAACGGGATTTATAAGCACAATTTAGATGATCTTTCATTTAATCATTTAAATCATACAACAATTAAATATAAAGAAGTTGTTGGTACAGGAAAAAATAAAATTACTTTTGATAAAGTAACTATCGATAACGCAATTAATTATGCTGCCGAAGATTCTCTATTAACATTCAGGCTTTATCAAAATCTTTATCCTCGTTTAATAAAAGAAAAAGCTAATTTTGTTTATCAAAACATCGACTTGCCTCTTGTAGAGGTATTATCTTCAATTGAAGCAAATGGCATAGAGGTAAATAAAAAGTTTTTAACAAGTCTAAGTAATGAATTTGAAAAAGAAAGTAAAAAACTTGAAAAAAACATTTATAAACTTTCAAAAGAAGAGTTCAATATTGGCTCACCTAAACAATTAGGAGAGATATTATTTGTTAATCTTAAAATATCTGGTGGTAAAAAAACAAAATCAGGAACATATTCTACTGATTCTTCAACTTTAAATAATTTAGCCTTAGATGGATTCGAAATTGCACAACTCGTTCTTGATTGGAGGGAATTAACAAAACTTAAATCAACCTATACAGATGCTTTATTTAGATTAACAGATGATAAAAGTAGAGTTCATACATCATTTGGTTTAGCTAATACTTTAACAGGTCGATTAAGTTCTACTGATCCAAATCTTCAAAATATCCCAATTAGAACAGAAAATGGAAAAAAAATAAGAACAGCTTTTGTTAGTGGAAAAGGAAAAAAATTAGTCAGTTTTGATTATTCTCAAATAGAGCTTAGATTAGCTGCAGAAATTTCTAGTGATAAAAATTTTATTAAAGCTTTTAAAAACAATGAAGATATTCATGCATCAACTGCTAAAGAAATATTTAATTTAAAAGATAGTCAAATAAACAACGATTATAGAAGAAAAGCTAAAGCAATTAATTTTGGTATTCTATATGGAATTAGTCCATATGGCTTAGCTAAACAACTTGATATTTCCAATACAGAAGCAAAAGATTACATAAATGAGTATTTTGTTAAATATCCAAAAATTAAAAAATATATGGAGCATCAAATTGATTTCGCAAAAACAAATCAATACGTTGAAACAATTTTTAAAAGAAAAATTAATATTAAGGGAATTTCTGATAAGAATTTTGCTGTTAGAGGTTTTGCAGAAAGACAAGCCATTAATGCACCAATTCAAGGTAGTGCAGCAGATATTATTAAGTTAGCAATGATTAAAATTCATAAGGAAATAAAACTTAAAAATATTGAGGCTCAAATGCTTTTACAAGTACATGATGAACTGATTTTTGAAGTCGAAAGTAAAAAATATGATAATCTAGTAAGTAATGTAAAAAATATTATGGAGTCAGTACATTTAAAATATAAAGATTTTTCAGTTCCACTTACTGTTGATTTTGGTGCTGGTGAACATTGGGGACAGGCACATTAGAATACATTTTATGGAAATTAAAAAAAAAATTAAGAAAAGAAATCCCTTTGCTCAAGATTTAAAACTACCTAAGTATAAACAAAGAATTGTTAGAAATAAAAAAACTTACTCAAGAAAAGGAAAAAAAAAGGTTATTTAGAATTCTTCATCAAAGGTATTCATTTCAAACCATTTTTCAAGCTCATGGTACCCTCCAATTTTTTCACCATTTAAAATTATTTGAGGAAAGGTTTTAGCGTTCGGAAACTTTTCAAAAAAATCTTCTCTCGTATAATCTGTATCAAGCATATAAATCTTTGGATTAAATTTAGCTAATCGTAGTTTAGCTCTATCACAGTATCCACAATTAGTTTTAGA
This sequence comes from uncultured Alphaproteobacteria bacterium, assembly GCA_902610845.1. Classification (GTDB taxonomy): domain Bacteria; phylum Pseudomonadota; class Alphaproteobacteria; order HIMB59; genus CACPNW01. The sequence goes on from CACLXJ010000029.1 coordinate 4,098, forward strand.
GTATATCTCTGCTTCCATCAAAATGCTTCATCAAAACTTAAAGCTCTATCTGTAGGTCGTTGATATTCAGATACCCTTTTTTCAAAAAAGTTAGTAACATTTTGTACATCTAAAGCTCTCATAAAATCAAAAGGATTTTCTGTATTAAACACCCTATCAAATTCAAATAAATCTGCAATTCTATCTGCAACAGCTTCAATATATTGACACATTAAGTCTTGATTCATACCAATTAAATCTACTGGTAAAGCATCTCTTACAAATTCTTTTTCAAATGCTACTGCTTCTCTAACAATTTCTTCAAATTGAGATTGAGGCACATCTGAAGGTATCAAAGACAAATCACTAATATCTGCATCAGTTAATGTTTTATTATTAAATTTATCTCTTAAAGTTCTAAACATTAGAGATGAGAAACTAAAATGCATTCCTTCGTCTCTTGCAATCCAATCGTTAGATAAGGCTAAACCAGGTAATAACCCTCTTTTTCTGAAATAATATATTGCACAGAAAGAACCTGCAAAAAATAAACCTTCAACTAATCCAAATCCTATTAGTCTTGTTAATAAATTTTGACTACCATTGAGCCATTTTGATACCCATTGTGCTTTATGGTTAATACATGGTACGTTTTGTATTGCATCAAAAAGCATGTCTTTTTCTTTTGCATCTTTTACATAAGCTTCAATTTGTAGACCATACATCTCTGCATGAATTGATTCATTCAACATTTGTATAGATATAAAACATCTTGCTTCGGGAATTAAAATTTCTTTGTAGAACCTACTTGCTAAGTTTTCATTAATCATTGCTTCGGAGTTAGCAAAATATGTAAGTACGTGCTTAATAAAATGCTTTTCACCATCATTTAAAGTTTCAAGATCTCTTAAATCATCTTGCAAAGATACTTCTTCAGTTGTCCAAAAGGCTTGAATATGTTGTTTGTACCTATCCCAAATTTCTTGGTTTTTTATTGGAAATATTGATTTAACGCCTTTTGATATCATTCTTTACTCCTTCTTTATGCACTGCAAGTTTCGCAATCTTCTGGTTCATTGTTTTGTTTAATAGCAGTATTTACATAAGCATCTTTTGCTGCTTTTTCTGATGAAACTGTAACTTTTACAGCATCAACTGCTGATCTACTTCTTAGATAATACATTCCTGTTTTAAGACCTTTTTTCCAAGCATACATATGCATTGAATTAACTTTCCCAAATGTAGGCGTTGAAAGCCAAAGATTCATTGATTGGGTTTGATCAATAAATGGCGCTCTATCTGCTGACATATCTATGACAGTTTTTTGTGATACTTCCCAAACTGTTTTATAGATCTCTTTTAGCTCAGTTGGAATTTCATTTATGTTTTCAACCGATCCATTTTCTAAAATTATTTTGTCTCTCATATCTTTATTCCACAGTCCTCTTTGCGAAAGTTCATTCACCAAATATCTATTTACAAGAAGGAACTCACCTGAGAGTGTTTGTCTTTTATATATATTAGAGGTTTGTATTTGGAATGTTTCAGTGTTACCTAATATAATGCCTGTTGACGCAGTTGGCATACAAGCTGTGGTTAAAGAGTTTCTTACACCGTGCTCTTTAATTTTAGCTCTTAGCGCATCCCAATCCCATTTTGAAGACGGGTTAACATTCCACAGATCAAATTGAAATTTACCTTCCGAAATTGGTGAATTTTTAAATGTTTCGTATGCTCCCTTTTCTTTTGCTAATTCACATGAAGCTTCTAAAGCTCCAAAGTAAATTGTTTCAAAAATTAATTTATTTATTTCTTTAGCCTCTTCAGACTCGTAAGCTATTCCTAACTTGAAGTAGACATCTGCAAGACCCTGTATTCCTAAACCTATTGGTCTATGTTTATTATTAGATCTTTCCGTTTTATCAGTTGGATAAAAATTAATATCAATTACTTCATCTAAGTTTTTTGTGGCCAATTTTGCTGTTTCATAAAGAGCATCATAGTCATATATTAATTTTTTATCTGAATTTTTTACAAATTTTGGCAGAGCTATAGAAGCCAAGTTACATACAGATGTCTCGTTCTTATCAGAGTATTCAACTATTTCTGCACACAGGTTTGAAGATTTAATAACACCAATATTTTTTTGGTTAGACTTGTTATTGATTGAGTCTTTATAAAGCATATAAGGCTGTCCTGTTTCTATCTGCGCTTCTATAATTTTAGACATTAGATCTCTTGCTTTAATTTTTTCTAAATGCTTCATTTCATTTTCATACTTAGTGTAAAGTTTTTCAAACTCGTCACCATAAACATCAGAAAGTCCTGGACATTCATGTTCACTCATAAGTGTCCATTCTTCATCATTTTCTACTCTTTTCATGAATAAATCTGGTATCCATAAAGCGTAAAACAAATCTCTTGCTCTAAATTCTTCGGCACCAGTATTTTTTCTAAGTTCTAAAAATTTCTCAATGTCGGCATGCCAGGGCTCTAAGTAAACTGCAAAAGAACCTTTTCTTTTACCTCCACCTTGATCAACTGATTTAGCAGTCTCATTAAAAATTTTAAGAAATGGAATAAGACCATTAGATTTACCATTTGTTGATTTTATTCTACTTCCACTACCTCTAATGTTGTGTGCGTGCATGCCAATACCACCTGCAGTTTTAGATATTAGAGCACAATCTTTTATGGTGTTAAAAATAC
>CACLXJ010000030.1 GCA_902610845.1 uncultured Alphaproteobacteria bacterium
TAATGACATGATCAAAATTCTTTTTACCATCTCCATTTAAAATAAGACCATCTGCAGTCATAGGTGATGGTGTGCATAAAAAAGCACCTAACTGAGGTGCCATCGGCCATGCATTTGCTTGCATCATTAATTCGGGTAAATCCCAAATTGCTTGTACTTGAATAATTTTATTATTCTTAATCTCAAAAAATTCGTGATAGCGCATATGGACCAAGTTTCCAGTTGGAGGAATATTTAAATATGGCTTGAGGAATGTTCCCATATAATTACCCATTGTTCCTATCCAATCTTTCCCCTCTGGTGTTGTACCAGCCATAACTATCATATGTCTTCTTTCAAGATCAGGCATACTCTCAATTAGAGGTATGAAGCATTTAGATAATAAATCATCTAAGCCATTGAAAGTTCCAAAAGGATGACAGAAATTTATTACAGTATCGTTTGAAAAATATTTAGCTAGTGATTGCTTTATAGTTTCTTTATTAAAAGTTTGGGTCGCAATTTGATAATCTCTAAAATAAAATTTTAATTCTTCGGATTTCATTATTTCGCTGTCCAACCTCCATCAATAACTAAAGATGAGCCCGTCATCATTGAAGAAGCATCAGATGCAAGATATACAACTGCAGTTGCAATATCACTTTCTGTTGCAACCTTCCCTAAGGGAATATTTTTAATAACAGATTTTTTAAAATCTTTATTCTTAAAAAATTTTTTCACCATTGGTGTTTCTACAAAAGTAGGACAAATTGAATTAACACGTATGTTATGTTTTGCTAAGTCAATCGCCATACCCTTGGTCAAACCTTCAATACCAAATTTTGTCATATTATAAACACTTCTTAAGGGTGCTCCTACTTTTCCTAATTGGGAAGATAAATTAATAATTGAACCACCAATTTTTTTCCTATTTTTAGATTTAAGCATTAATTTAGTTGATAGTTGTGCAATGTCAAAAGAGGCTTTAATATTTAAGTCGACAACTTCACTCATATCTTTTCTTTTAATTTTAGTAAAAAACTCAGGTCTATTTGTTCCAGCATTATTAATTAAGATGTCTAATGTAGATATTTTGGTAAATATTTTTTTTATTTCATCTATGTTTGTAACATCGCAAACAAAGTAGGTGCATTTCCTTTTTAGTTTTCTGATAATTTTTTGAACTTCTATGAGATCTTTTTCTGTACGACTGATAATAATTACATGAGCACCAGCTTCTGCTAAAGCTATAGCACAAGCTTTTCCAATACCTTTGCCCGCTCCAGTAATTAATGCAATTTTATTCTTTGTATTTATATCTTTTAAAAACATATATTTAAGTTAATCATTACAGCGAAAATATAGATTGATCTAATACATTCATTTTTTTGATGCACATTTCAAAATTATCATCTGAATGGAAATCGCCTGGAAAACCAATACATTTAATACCAGCATTTATGGCGGATTGACTACTTTCTTCAGTATCTTCGATAGCTATACAATCGGAAGGTTCAATACTTAAATGTTCTAAAGTAACTTTGTATATTTCAGGATTAGGTTTTTCATACTTAACTAAAGATTTATTTCCAATAAAATCAAAATCTTCTTTTGTAATTTGATGTGATAAGCTCTCAAAAATAGCCTCAACATTATTAATAGTTGTTGATGTTGATAAAGATAGTTTGATGTTATTTTTTTTGCAGAAATTTATAATTTCATAAACACTTTTTCTTAATTTTTGTTTGTTTTTAATTATGTATGAGCTAAAAATTTCTGTTTTTCTATTTCTTATTTGAGATGCATTAACATTAACATTATTTTTTTCAGCAAAATCTTCAACTCTTTTTGTACCTCCTGATTTTTTTAATAAACTTCTATAATCTTGTTCATCCCAATACCAATCAAGTCCAGCTTCTTTGAATGCTTCATTAAATGAATTACGCTGAATGTCTGATGACTCAATAAGAGTTCCAATTGATCCAAAAAGTAGTGCTTTGTATTTCATGAGCTAAGAATAATATGTGATTGCTATAATCATTTTATCCTTTTACTGCGCCAGCAGTTAGACCACTTATTAATTGTCGTTGGAAAAACATAACTATCATAAATAATGGAGCAGTTGCAGAGACAACACTTGCTACCGCCCACATATAATTACCACCGTACTCAACAGTACCAAGATATGCGTTTATCTTAGGAACCATAGTATAATTTTCTTGATTAAGAAGTAGAGCTGTTACAGTAAAATCATTATACGCTAGCATCAAACTAAAAAGACCAGCTGTAACAACACCTGGCCACATCACTGGCATTATTATAAAACGAAACGCTTGGAAATATGAGCATCCATCAATCAAAGCACTTTCATCTAATTCTTTAGGAACTGTTTTAAAAAATGAATATAATAACCATAATGTAAAAGGTTGATTGATTGCAACTAAAACAATGATTGTTGTAGGTAATATGCCCCAAACCTTAAATTGAAAAAATGGAAATAAATAACCAGATACGAGTGTAATATGTGGCATTGCTCTAAAAATTAAAGCGGCTATTAAAATCCAGAATGTATATTTATAAGTAGATCTTGATAAAGCATAAGCTCCAAGTGTTCCTAGAAATAAAGATATAGATACAACTGAAAATGTAACTATTATTGTATTTAATGCAGCTTTCCCAAACTCTCCTTCAGTCCAAGACTCTATATAACCATTCAATGTAAATTTTGCTCCTGTTTCTATTAATGTATTAAAACCAGAAATTGCATAAAACCAATCTGCTCTAGAAAAAAAGTCGGCTTTGACTTTCAGTGATCCCCAAAGTGTCCAAAGAAAAGGAAAAACAGATATAGTTAACCAAAAAATAATAAAAATTGAATTGATAAGTATTAATTGATTAGAATATTTATTAATTTTTGAATCCATTTATCTATCCGTTCTAAATTCTTTCCAAGTTCGAATAAGAACTGGAGTTAGAAGAATGCCTACTCCTAAAATTGTTAACATTGAAGTTGCTCCTGCAGAACCAAATAACATCTGTGTTTCATTTCTAAGATCTTTATAAATCATCCAAGAAAGAGATTGAGCTACGCCTTCAGCGCTAAATCCAATTATCGGTTCAAACACTCTAAAATTATCCATTAAACATATTAAAGCAATAAAAGTTGCTACAGGATACAGATGAGGAAGTACAATATGCCTGACTCTTTGACTTCTGGTTGCTCCATCAATCAAAGCTGCTTCCATTGGGTCTTGAGGTACAGTTTGAAGACCTGCATAAAAAACAACAAAGGCAAATGGTGTATTATGCCATATTCCATATATTATAAGTGTAATCCAAGTTAAACTTCTTGAAGATTTTAGTGATAAGTTTGGGTCATCAAAGATAATTTGTATAGTTGCACCTAATATACCTTGCGAGTCAATCATCCAAAACAATACTAAAGATCCTATTAAAGGTGTAACAATCATTGGAAGTATAGTTCCAAAAATTACCATTCCTTTAACACTTTTTGCTAAAACATTAACTGAAAGTGCAACCATAAATCCTAAAACAATTACGAATGGTGTTACTGTAAAACAAAAAGTAAGAGTAAATAATAAACTTTTGTAAAATGGAAGATTTAAAACTTGTTTAATAAATTCAGAAGTATTTTCTGTATTTTTCCAAGCCTCATCAATTTCTACAAAAGCTAAATGATTTCTATCTTTGTAAGTTCCAAAACCATTAAATCTACCAAGAGGATTTTCTGCTTTAGCTTTTGCAGAAGCTTCTTGGTCTACTTGTACTTCTGTTTCACATCCAAAAGGATCACAAGACTCAACCTCAATTAGTATTTGCTCTGGTTCAATATGTAAAGATTGAAAAAAACTTGAGAATATCGGTAATCCAATGAATAATATCATTGCTAATCCGCTTGGAAAGAAAAACCAGAAGAAAGTTTTATGAGGCATTACTCACACCTTACATTTATAATTTTAAGCTGTAACAAAAAAAAGAGTGGAACGTTATGTTCCACTCTAATTATTTATAAATTTTTACAGGAATCCCTGCTCTTTAGCTTTTGCTATGTAAGCAGCTTCAATGTCTTGTAATGCTTTTTCAGCTGATTCATTACCTTGCAAGAATTCAACCATTTCATCACTCATTGCTCCATGAAGTAATCCCATTTGAGGAATACTTGGATATGGAGTAGCTCCCATTTTAGCAGCGGCTAAAACTCCAACTGCGGCATCACCAGGGGTATACCCATCGATTAACCATACAGCGGCATTAGGGTTTGCATTTGCCATTTCTGTAGAAGAGGCAGCTCCAACTAAAGCTCTAAAAGAAGCTTCTGCGTTTTCATCAGAAGTATTTTTTGCAATAGCTAAACCATCCCACCAAAGAGTTGTAGCAGCAGCACTACCGCCACCAACTGTTGGAGGAGGAGCAAGTCTTGTATCAGCTTTGATATTCTGATCGCCCTCATCATCTAAAAGAGACGCTGCACCAGAACCCCAAATGTGCATAATTGCGACATTTCCAGATTCCCATTCTTCTTTAACAGCATTTGTGTCTTGTGTTAAAAAATCAGGATTACTTAACTCAGTTAGTTTTTTAATTACATTAAGAGCAGCAATACCATGATCATTATTTATGCTAGGTTCAGCAGTTCCAGGTTTAAAGAATTCTCCACCATGACCTAAGTACATGTTTACGAATTCCTGAGAAAGATTCCATCCAGCTTTAAATGCACCCCCATATGGGTTATCCATTTTTCCTGAAGCTTTAATTTTCTCAGCAGCAGCAATTACTTCTTCGTAAGTAGTTGGCACAGCTATACCTAACTCATTAAAAATACTTTCTCTGTACCAAAGATGTTGAGCATTAGCCATGAAAGCAACAGCATAAACATTTCCATCAAAAGTTATTAATTGACTTTTATTTAGATTAGCACCGTATTTTTCTACTAAATCATCTAATGGTCGAAGAAGACCTTTACTCATTAAAGGTGTTATTGAACCGTTGGTAACAATCTTAGCTGTAAATTCAGCTGGATTAGCTTCTAATGCTGGTCCTTGAAGTTTTTGATGATCAACTGAATGAGTAACACTAAAATCAGCACTTGAGCCAGCACATTTTTCTGCCTCCTCCATAACGATTCTAAGAGTTGTAAACTCATTGGCTAGAACATTAATTGTTCCATCTGTTACTCCACATGGTGAATGGCCTCCGGCATATGCACCTGTGCTAACAAACGAGAACAATATAGCGATTAAAAATTTTTTCATATTTTTCCCCTTAGTATTAAATGTGAAATTCACATTTATGTATAAATCCTTTATATTAGGATTAATAAATATTGCAATAATATGAATTAATATTCAAGGTTTTGAATATTAAAAATGAGGGGATAAATAATGAATTTTATAAAACCTGCGACATCACAGGATGTAGCGAAATTAGCAGGAGTCTCCCAGTCAGCAGTTTCAAGATGTTTTACAAAAGGTGCTAGTATATCAACTAGAACAAAATTAAGAGTTTTAGAAGCTGCTAAAAAACTAAAATATAAACCAACTAACTTATTGAGTAATTCAATTTTGAATGAAAATAGTGGTTTGGTTGGGGTAATCTTACCATATGTTACCAGTAGATATTATCCAGAGGTCTTAATTGAATTGCATGAAGCTTTACGACAAGCAGGTTTTAGAATTTTATTAATAACAACTGATGATGGTGAAGAGCTTGATGAAAAATTGATTCAACCCTACCTAAAAGATAAATTGATTGCTATTATTTCTGCAACAAAACCAACTGATACATTTGTTGAAAGTTGTATACAAAAAAGAATTCAATTTATTGCCTATAATAGAAGTTGGAATATACCTACTATTAGCTCAGTTGCCTGTGATCACAAAAATGGAGGTCAGATAGTTGCTGATTATTTTTTACAAAATAAACATCAAAATATTGGATTAATTGAAGGGCCTAGAGGATCGTTTGTTAGTGATGAAAGAAGTAAAGGGTTTAAGCAACATTTAAAAAATCATAAAAAAATCAAGCTTCATATAGAAAAAGGTTTTTTTACATATGATGGTGGCTACCAAGCAGCTGAAAAGATACTTAAAAAAAATGTTAGTGCCATTTTTTGTGCCGATGATAC
>CACLXJ010000031.1 GCA_902610845.1 uncultured Alphaproteobacteria bacterium
TACTAGAACCGCTATAGCAGGAGCAATAGCTACAAAATATTTATCAAATCAAAATGCTAATTCTGTTGGTATTATTGGGGCTGGAATTCAAGCCAAATTACAACTTCAAGCAATAATGTTAGTTAGAAAAATAAATAAAATTATAGTCTGGACAAGAGATGAGACAAAAGCGAACCAATTTATAGAAAGTTTCAAAAAATTAGATATAGATTTGTATATAGCTTCTTCTTGCAAGGAATTGGCAAGCTTATCAGAAATAATTGTTACAACGACTCCTAGTAAAAAACCGCTTTTGGAATTTGATTGGATAAATAAAGGAACTCACATAACAGCAATGGGATCAGATGCAGAACAAAAAAATGAATTAGATCCTCATATGTTAAAACATTGCGATCAATATGTGCCTGACAATCAATTACAAACAAGTGTTTTGGGTGAATTACATCATGCTTTAAAACAAAATATAATTTCTTCCAAAGAAAAATTTAATGAACTTGGCGATATAATTAACGATCCAAGCCTAGGAAGAAAAAATAAAGAAGATATAACGATATGTGATTTGACAGGAACTGGGGTACAAGATACTGCAATAGCTAGATTTGCTTATAATCTTTGTAAAAAAAATAATTTAGGCATCAATATTTAATTTATGAGTCAAGAAATAATAAAAAAAACGTCTGATTATTTCAAATCAAAAGGAGTTGTCTTACCTAGCATAAGTGAACTTCAAGATCCTCAAATTATTAATGATGATATTAAAAATTCTCTAAAAAAAATAAATAATAATGATATCAATCCTCTTAACCTCTTTAGAGTTCATTGGTTTAATAAAAGAGATCAATCAGGTTTTGGAAATGAGCCTGAATATATTGTGCTTCCAACAGAATTCACAGGTGTAAAGGCAAAGATAATTGTAAATATGGGGCGATATTTTCCCTTAATAACAGCTCATAAAGTTTTGGCAGCTTATGGTTGTTTGCTTCCAAGAATATTGAATGGCACTTTTGATTATGAAAAACATAGAGCAGTTTGGCCTTCAACAGGAAATTATTGTAGGGGTGGAGTGGCAATATCTCGGATAATGGGTCTTAATAGTATTGCAATACTTCCTGAAGGAATGAGTAATGAGAGATTTGAATGGTTGAATAATTGGGTTGAAGATAAAAAAAATATCATAAAGACAAAAGGCACAGAAAGTAATGTTAAAGAAATCTACGATGCTTGTAATGAATTAAAAAAAGATAATCAAAATGATATAATAAATCAATTTGATGAGTATTATAATTACGGTATTCATCGTTCTGTAACTGGTCCATCGTTTGAAAAATCATTTCTTAAAGTTAAAGGTAATAGTAATTTAACTCCTAGGTTTTACGTAAGTGCTTCAGGATCAAGTGGTACTCTAGCAGCAGGAGACTATCTTAAAGATAAATTACAGACGAAGATTGCAGTTGTTGAAGCTTTGGAGTGTCCAACATTGCTTCATGGAGGTTATGGTGAACATAATATACAAGGAATTGGTGACAAACATGTTCCCCTTATTCATAATGTAATGAATACAGATTTTGTTGTAGATGTTTCTGATCAAGCTACCAATAATCTAAATATGATTTTTAATACTGAAATAGGAAAAAATTTTTTAATTGAAAAAAAAAATTTTGACCCTGATTTTGTTTCTCGTCTTCCTGAATTTGGTTTTTCAGCAATAGCAAATATATTGGCATCAATAAAGCTAGCTAAATATATGGATTTAAATAGTGATGACGCAATTATAACGGTTGCTACTGACGGTGCTGATTTATATATGTCAGAATTAAACAAGACCATTGCTGATTTTAAAAATAATTATGATGAAATAGTTTGTGCTGAATTATTTGGACAACACTTATCAGGAGTATCTAATGATAATATGCTTGAGCTCTCTCACATGGATAAGAAAAGAATATTTAATTTAGGTTACTTTACTTGGGTAGAGCAACAAGGTGTTAGTCTTGAAGAATTTGAAAAAAGAAAAGATCAAAAATTTTGGAATTCACATTATGATTATATGCTTTCTCTAGACAATCAGATTAAAGAATTTAATAATATGTAGGTTATGAAAACTCAGTCATTACATAACCAATTAGTAGAATGGCGTCATGATCTTCATATGCACCCTCAAATAAGTTTTGAAGAAGAATATGCTGCAGCAAAAGTGTCAACACTTCTAAAAGAGTTTGGAATAGAAGTTCATACTGGTATTGCCAGAACTGGAGTAGTTGGAATTTTAAAAAAGGGAAAAAGTTCAAAATCAATAGGTATAAGAGCTGACATGGATGCTCTTCCTATACATGAAACTAATAATTTTAGTTATAAGTCAAAGTTTGATAACAGAATGCATGCATGTGGACATGATGGTCACACTACAATGTTATTAGGTGCAGCAAAATATCTATCAGAAAAAGGTAACTTTAATGGAACAGTATATTTTATTTTTCAACCTGATGAAGAAAATACTTTTGGTGCAAGAACAATGATAGATGAAGGTTTGTTTGATAAATTTAATATTGATGAAATTTACGCTATGCACAACATTCCAAATATGGAAATTGGAACATTTGGAACAAGAAAAGGAGCTATTACAGCAAGTGAAAATTTATTTGAAATTGAAATAAAAGCCAAAGGTGGGCATGCTGCATTACCTCATATGGGCGTTGATGCAATAACTGTTGGTTCCCAAATAGCTGTAGCACTCCAATCAATAGTATCTAGAAAATTAAACCCAGCAGATAATGGTATAGTTTCTATTACTGAATTTATAACTGATGGTAAAAAAAATGTTTTGCCAGGTATGGTAAAAATGACTGGTGACGCAAGAGCTTTATCAAAAGAAACGAATGAAAAAATTGCTTCAAAAATGTTACAAATTGTTGAAGGCATTTGTAATGCACATGGAGTTAATGGCAGTGTAAAATATGAAACAACCTGTCCTGTAACTTTTAATTCGAAAAACCAAACTGAGTCTGCCACAAAAGCTGCAGTTTCATTACTTGGAAGCGATAAATGTAATGGTGATATTGAACCGCGTTTATTCTCAGAAGATTTTTCAGTTATGGCAAACGAAAAACCTGGCTGCTTTGTGTTAATGGGTAACGGTAAATCAGATCAACATTCCAGACCATTACATGCTGATAATTATGATTTTAATGACAAATTATTAGTCATAGGTTCTTCATATTGGATAGAATTAGTAGAACAACAATTAAAATAAATGTTTTCTGAAAACTTAAATAAACTAAAGAAAAAAATGTCTGAGAATAATATTGATCTCTCAATTATAACAGATGATGACTCTATATATTATTTTACAGGATATCACGACTTCCTTCATATGGATTTTAATCGACCAACATTATTAGTTGTTTCAAATGATCATAAAACTTACTTAATTACACCTCTACTAGATGTCTTATTAATACCAGAAGCTTGTCCCGTTGATAAAGTTGAAACATGGAATGATGGTATTGGAAATGAATGGAGAGAATTATTACCGCAAATTATAAATCAGCATAAAAATATTTTTATTGAAAAATTTAAAATAAATTCAATGGTTAAGAGTTATTTAGACGAAATACTTCATAACCACCCTGGGGATTTAACAAAATTAATAGATAATATAAGAATGATTAAATCTAATCATGAATTGAATATTGCTCGCCATGCTGGAGAGGTAGGTATGGCTATGATGGAAGCAGCTAAAAAAACAATTGGTAATAATGTTCCTGAATATGAGGTTGCACTTGCGCAATCACAAGCTGGAACAAGAAAAGCTGCAGAGCTTTTAAAAAAATTTTATCCTGATAATATCAATATGTCTCCAAATATTCATTTTTTACCCGTTATGACATCAGGTCATGATTTACCTAAAACTCACCATCGTGCTTCAACCAAAATTATAAAAAAAGGTGACCCAGTATTTGTATGTTATTGTGGCTCAACAAATTTCCACAGGTTTAAATTAGGATTTGATAGAATATTTTGGGTAGAAGAAATTCAATCTAATGAACAAATAAAAGCTTTTGAGACTGCAGTTAAATCTCAAAAAGCTGCTCTTGATATTCTTGGCCCTGGAGTTACAGCTGAAGAAGTTCATGCTGCTTATGCTGATGCTATACAGTCTGAAGGATATCCGTATCCTACATTTCGATGTGGAAGAGGAACCGGTTTTAGTTTTTTAGAAGAACCGCAATTAGTAGTTGGAAATAAAACTGTTTTAGAGCCAGGCATGGTATTTGCAGTAGACGGAGGAGCTAGTGCAAATAAATTTAGATCACAGGTTGGTGATAGTTTTATAATTACAGAGGATGGATATGAGCAAATTACACATCATTCTAAAAAATTTGAAGATTTGATTCTTTCAAATTAATTGTGACTAAATAACTCTTGTTTCACTAGTTAAAATATTTTACTCTAATTAAATATTCAATAATTAAATAAATAAATGACAAAATTTAATGCATGGAACGTAATTAAAAATGGATTAAATGGTCAATCATATTGGACTAGGCAATGGCGTGATCCGGAACCAAAAAAAAATTATGATGTTATAATAATTGGTGGAGGCTTACATGGACTTGCCACAGCATATTATCTTGCGAAAAATCATAATATTAAAAATGTAGCAGTTTTGGAAAAAGGTTGGATCGGGGGAGGAAACGCTGGACGTAACACAACTATTGTAAGATCAAATTATATGATGCCAGGGAATCATGAATTTTATGAGCACTCTTTAAAATTATGGGAAAATTTAAGTCATGATTTAAATTACAATGTAATGTTTAGTCAACGAGCTCACGTTTCATTGTTTCACAGTCCTGGTGCTAAAGATTCTGTTTCAAGAACGTATAATATTATGAGGCTTCATGGAACAGATGCTGAGCTTTGGGATTTAACAAAACTTAAGAAAAAAATACCTCATCTAAATTATAATAATTCCAGATTTCCTATTTTAGGAGCAGCTGTCCAAAAAAGAGCAGGCAATGCAAGACATGATGCAGTTGCATGGGGATATGCAAGAGCTGCTGATACACTCGGTGTAGATATTCTACAAAATTGTGAAGTAACAGGTTTCACAAGAACAAATGGAATGATTGAAAGTGTTCAAACTTCTCGAGGAATAATAAAAGGAAAAAAAATAGGATTTGCTGTTGCTGGTAATACTTCTGTATTATGGCAAATGGCAGAATTAGGAAATTTACCAATTGAATCTCACAAATTACAAGCTTTTGTATCTGAAGCAGTTAAACCTCTTTTGGATCAAGTGGTAGTTTATGGAGTAGGTGGTGCACATTTTTATATCTCTCAGTCTGATAAAGGTAGTATGGTTTTTGGTGGTGATCTCGATTGGTATAAATCGTATGCTCAAAGAGGAAATTTACCAATGGTTCAAGATGTTGCTGAAGCAGCCATGGCAATTTTTCCTTCTCTTGGCAGAATAAGATTACTTCGTCATTGGGCTGGTGTTATGGATATGACTATGGATGGATCTTTTTTTATTTGTAAAACACCAATATCAAATCTCTATTTAAATGCTGGCTGGAACTATGGAGGTTTTAAGGCTAGTCCAGCATCAGGCTGGTATTTTGCTGATTTAATTGCAAATGAGAACCCACATAATTATGTGCAGAATCATAATTTAGAGAGATTTGAAAAAGGCATCAACATAGATGAACGTGGTGCTGGACCAGATCCAAAATTGCATGGTTAGATGATTAGAATAAATTGTCCTTATTGTGGAGAAAGAGATCATAGTGAATTTAGTTATGGGGGAGATGCTACAATAAAATATCCATCTTTAGATTCTTCAGAAAAAGAATGGACAGAAGCAATATTTTTTAGAAAAAATATAAAAGGTTTTCAATTAGAAACATGGCATCATACTAATGGATGTAGAATGTGGTT
>CACLXJ010000032.1 GCA_902610845.1 uncultured Alphaproteobacteria bacterium
GTTTTTCAGTCATATGCCTTGTATCCTCATATGTCTGTTTTTAAAAACATGGCCTTTGCTTTGGAAAATCTAAAAATTGATAAAAAAACAATTGAAGAAAAAGTTAATAGTGCAGCTAAACTCCTACAAATTGAAGAATATCTTCAAAGAAAACCAAAAGCGCTTTCTGGCGGTCAACGACAAAGAGTAGCAATTGGCAGAGCAATAGTTAGAGATCCAAAAGCTTTTTTGTTTGATGAACCCTTATCTAATCTTGATGCTGAGTTAAGGGTGACAATGAGAAAAGAATTATCAGCACTTCATGAAAAAATAGGCGGTACCATGATTTATGTTACACATGATCAAGTTGAAGCAATGACATTAGCTGATCAAATTGTAGTTTTAAATAATGGTTATGTTGCACAAGCAGGAGCACCACTTGATTTATATAATAATCCTAGTGATATTTTTGTTGCTGGTTTTATTGGATCTCCAAAAATGAATTTTATAAAAGTTAATGCAATTGATAATGCTGGTTCATTTAATATAGTTTCAGATGCATTGAATTTAGAGACAAATTACAAAAATTTACAAAATAATGCACCTTATTCTCTTGGAATAAGACCAGAACATATAGAAGTTTGTGATCAACAAAATTCAGATTTAAAAGTACTTGTTGATTTTACTGAACAACTAGGAAGTGAAACTTATTTTTATTGCCAAGGTGAAAGTATAAAACAATTAATTGTTCACCATACTGGGCAATATAAAATTAATAAGGGTGAAGAATTGTATCTTCGTTTTAAAAGAGATTCTATTCATCTTTTTGAAGAGAACGGAATGTCTGTATCAAAAAAAAATAATTAATGAGTTCTAAAAAAATTGGACTTGCCATTATTGGTACCGGTATGGCTGCAAAACCTCATGCCTTAGCTTTGAATGAATTAAAAGGCGATATCAATGTAGTTGGAGTTTTTTCCAGAAATAAAGAAAAAAGAGAAAGTTTTTCAAAAAATTATAATTTTAATACATTTCAAGATGTTGATAGTATTTATAAAAATCCTGAAATTGAAATGGTTGATATTATTACCCCTCCAAATCAACGTTTAGAACTAGTCGAACAATTTAGTAAAAATGGAAAACACATCTTAATGGAAAAACCAATTGAACGAACTTTAGACAATGCAAAAAATATAGTTTCAATTTGTAAAAATAATAAAGTTAATCTTGGTATAGTCTTTCAACATAGATTTAGAAAATCTTCAATTAAATTAAAATCATTGATTAATGAGAATAAATTTGGTCAAATCTTTTCAGCACAAATAAATGTTCCATGGTGGAGAGAACAATCTTATTATAATGATCCGGGAAGAGGAACCTATGAAAGAGACGGTGGTGGAGTTCTTATTAGTCAAGCTATTCATACACTCGATCTTGCAATCAATCTTTTAGGGGATGTTAAAGAGGTGATGGTAATGGCAGAAACTACAAAGTTTCATAAAATGGAGTCAGAAAATTTTGTAACTGGAGGTATTAAATTCAAAAATAGCATAATTGCATCTTTATTCGCTTCAACTAGTGTTTTTCCAGGCTCATCAGAGTCAATTGTTCTGCATTGTGAAAATGCAACAGTTAAACTTGAAGCGGGAACACTAATTATTAATTGGAGGAATGGTGAGAAAGAAGAGTTTGGAGAAGAATCTGGAACTGGTGGTAGCGCTGATCCTATGGCTTTTCCATTTGATTGGCATAAAGATCTTATACTTCATTTTGCAAAATCAATTAGAACAAATGAAAGATTTGAAATTACTGGACAAGAAGCATTGAAAGTTCATTATCTAATTGATGCAATGATAGAATCATCTAAAAAAAATAAACTAATTACAATGGAGTAAAATATTTAATTATGAGAAAAATTAAAGTAGCTGCAATGGGTGTTGAGCATAGACATATTTTTGGACAATTAAATGGTATGTTAAGTTTAGGATGTGAATGTGTTGGTTGGTGGAATGAAACTGATAATAATATTACAAAAGATTTTAATGA
Organism: uncultured Alphaproteobacteria bacterium; assembly: GCA_902610845.1. GTDB lineage: Bacteria > Pseudomonadota > Alphaproteobacteria > HIMB59 > CACPNW01. The sequence continues at coordinate 2,026 of CACLXJ010000032.1, forward strand.
AAAACACCCTGATATACCCCGTTTTAAAAATAAAGAGGATTTATTAGAAAATAAAGAAATTGAGTTAGTATTGATAGCAGATATTCCTGTTAAAAGAGCAGCTTTAGCTATTGAGTGTATGAATGCTGGAAAAGATGTAATGTTAGATAAACCTGGTTGTACAACTATAGAACAACTTAAAGAAATTGAAAATACTACAAAAAAAACAGGAAAAATTTTTTCAATAGATTTTTCAGAAAGATTTGAGGTGCCTTCAGTTCAAGTTGCCTATGATTTAATTCAAGCGGGTGAAATTGGAGATGTAGTTCAAACAATTGGAATGGGACCTCATCGATTGAATATTCAAACTAGACCTGATTGGTTTTTTGATTACGATCAATATGGTGGTATTTTATGTGATATTGCTTCACATCAAATAGATCAATTTTTATTTTTTACTGGATCTAAAAATGTAGAAATTATAAATTCTTCAACAGGTAATTTTTCAAATCCTGAACATAATAAGTTTGAAGATTTTGGTGAAATTTTAATTCATGGAGATAAGGGTAGAGGTTACATTAGGGTAGACTGGTATACACCTCATGCTTTACCTAATTGGGGTGATGGCAGATTGACCATTTTAGGCACAAAAGGATATATTGAATTAAGAAAGTATGTCGATCTTGTTGGTAGAGAGGGTACAGACCACCTTTTTTTAGTTAATAATAAAAAATATGAGTACAAAAATGCTTCTAGAGAACCTCTAACATACTTTGAGAGATTAATGGGTGATGTAGTAAATAGAACTAGTACAGCAATGGATCAATCACATTGTTTAAAAGTTATGGAATTAGCAATAAAAGCTCAAAAAAATGCAATTAGACTTGGTAATATTAAGTAATGAATATGTCTAATCAGGAACTATCCAATATTTTAGAAGCCGCCATTACTAATACAAAAATTTTTGATATTCATACGCATTTATTTCCATCGGTATTTAAAAGTCATTCTCTTTCTGGTTTTATTAATTTATTAAACTATCATTATTTAATTTCAGAATTATTAACAAATGCAAATATAAGTGCAGAAAAATTTTACAATCTGGATGAAGTAAATAAAGCAAAAATTATCTGGGAAGAGCTATTTCAAAATAGAACACCAATTTCTGAGGCTTGTAAGGGAGTGCTAACTGTACTTAAAAAATTAGATATTAATTACAATAATAAAACTTTTGAAGAAGTAAATAATGAATATGAAAACAAATCTCTTACAGATGATAAAATTTTACAATTATCAAATGTTTCTTCTCTGATAATGACAAATAATCCATTTGATAATGATGAATGGGATTTGTATAAAAATAATGACTGGGACAGAAATATATTTCAATCTTCTTTAAGACTAGATGATTTAATAATTAACAATTCCCAAGCAATTGAGGTTGCAAAAAATCAAACTAAGATAAATCAAAAACAAGATGATATTGTAATTAATTATTTAGATGGCTGTTTTTTAATATCAAATCCACTATATGCAGCTATTTCAGCAAATTCAGATAATTTTAAAGAAATTTTAAATGATCCACTTTGGAAATTAATTTTGTCATGGTTAAATGAAAAGAATATTCCATTGTCTTTAATGCTAGGAGTTAAAAGAGCTGTAAATAGTAGTTTTGGTTTAGCGGGAGATGGGATTGGTGATATTAATCTCAAAGAACTAAGTAAATTATGTAATACTTTCCCAAAAAACAAATTTCTTGTAACTTGTTTATCTTTAAATGATCAGCACGAATTAACTGTCTTAGCTCGTAAACATCCTAATTTAAAAATCTTTGGGTTTTGGTGGTTTATGAACCAGCCAAGTATTATAAAATTTGTCTTAAAAATGAGGATTGATATGCTAGGCCTCTCATTTATACCTCAACATTCCGATGCAAGAGTTACTGATCAGCTCATATATAAATGGTCTCATTTCAAAAATATTCTGCATGAGATTCTATATGAATATTATGAAGATCTTTCGAAGAAAAATTTTGAGTTATCAAAATTTATAATAGAAAGAGATATTAATAATTTATTAAATCAAAATGCAAAAAGATTTTTTGTTAAGTAACTGCATATTTTATTAAATTATTATAGCTAATCCGAAGTGAATCAAAAGGATCGCCACTACATTCATCTTGCTCAACAATAAACCATTTACAACCTGAATCAGTTGCTGTTTTAATAATATTTTTGATATCTAAATTACCTAAGCCAACTTCCGCAAAAAAACTTTCTTGATCGTTTATCATTATAAAATCTTTTAAGTGTAATAATGGCATTCGTTGTTCTAATTTTTTACACCACATTAATGGATCTTGACCACCTTTTTGTATCCAATAAATATCTGGCTCTCCTTGTATAAATTTACTATCTGTATTTTCATAAATTCTATCTAAAATTATTTCATTTTGAACTTTTTGAAATTCAAGTGCGTGATTATGGTAGCATAACACCTTTCCCTCTGCATGAAACTTGGAGCCAGCAGTATTTATATCCCTGATGAATTTATCGATTTCTTTTAAGTTTTTCATATCTAAATTTAATGGATAAGGAAGAGCTGAATATTCGCAATTAAAAATATTTAGCTTATTAATAACCTCATCAGTGTTGTTTATAATTTGTTCATTTGGTTCATGCGTAGCGCATATAACTAAACTCAAATCTTCACACATTCTTTTTATTGTTTTAGGATCAATTAAACCAACACCACTGATTTGAATGCTACTATATCCAATATTTTTGATTTTTTTTAAACTTTCAAATAAATCTTTTTTCATTTTGGCAAAAGTCTCTAACCGTATAAAGTGTTACTGCGATTTGATTAATTTTCATCTTGATTTACTTATCATTTCTTTTAATTTTTTTTCATATCTATTCTCGTCTAAAGGAAGGTTAATTTTTTTCTCCTCTAATCCTGATAGGACCATTGCATTAATTAATTCAACTGAATTTAAACCTTCTTTTCCATTCACTAAAAGTTTTTCTTTTTCTAAAAGAAAATTTGTAAAGTTTTGAATAAGTCTTTGATGCTCAATATGTTGATCCAGATTAGCCTTAAAATTAAAATTAATTTTTTCTTTTTTAGGCATCCCAAAAAGTGTTTTAGAGTTTTTAATAAAATCAGTAGATGAGTCTATTTTTTCCCATGTAACATTATTATCTTGAATTGTAAGTAAACCCTTATCTGATGCAATTTCTAATCTATTTACACCAGGTGCTTCACCTGTTGTTGTAATAAATACACCTTTTAATCCATTTGAATATTTAAAGATTGAAGTTACTTCATCTTCAACTTCTATTGTATGAAAGCGACCTAATCCCAAATCAGTATATATGCTATCAGGCATCCCAAATAACCACTGACACAAATCAAGTTGGTGAATACTCTGATTTATTAAAACACCTCCACCTTCACTTTCCCATTTAGCTCTCCAGTTAGATGTCTGATAATAATAGTTTGTTCTAAACCAATTAGTTATTGTCCATTGAAACCGGTGAACCTTGCCTA
>CACLXJ010000033.1 GCA_902610845.1 uncultured Alphaproteobacteria bacterium
TATTAATCTGATCAAAAGTCTCATTTTTTATAAAAGAGCAAGTCATATAAAGTATATTTCCACCTACATTTAATAAATTAGCCGCCTTTTCTAGCATATTTTGCTGCAAATTATTAAGCCCATCAAAATCAGGCATTTTACTTTTAAAAAATATTTCAGGATTTTTTCTTATTGTTCCAATTGCTGAACAGGGAGCATCAATTATAATAAAATCGAACTTTTCATTTTTATCGAAGTTTATAAAATCCTCGTTTAATATTGTTGGATTAAATTTAAGACGATTTAAATTAGATTTTAGAACTTGTATTCTTCTCTTGCTCTTATCATTAAGTGTGACCGCTAAGTTTTTGGACAGAAGCTGAAACGCTTTTCCTCCAGGAGCAGCGCAAGCATCTAGTAACTTTAAGTTTTGATTTTTAAATATAATATTATTTATTGGAAAGAAGGAGGAGAAATCTTGTACCCACCAATCACCTTTTACAAATGATTTTTTACTTTCTATTTCCTTTTTATTTATCAGAAAACCTGATGTGCTACTCGTTTTAACTATATCCTCTTCAAATTTATTTAATTTTTCCTTATTTTTAAAAACTATATGAACATCTGGTTCTTTGTAAAAATTTTCAATAAATCGTTTTTTTTCATTTATTGTTAAAGAGCTTGTGCTTTCTCTAAACCATTGAGGTAAATCATTATAATTAATTTTAATATCTTTTAATTTTGTTTTATTTTTAGCTATCTCTTTTAAACTAGCATTTATAAGTGCTGGATAAAGTTTGAGTTTTTTCGAAATTTCGACTGAACAGTTTATAACAGCGTATTCTTTAAAGTCTAAAAATACAATTTGAGTTATTGCACTGATTAATAAAATTTTCTCATGATCTCTTAATTTTTTCTTTATATATATTTTCAATATTTTTAAGATATGTATATGCAGCCTCATAGAATTTAAGGTTACATTAAATATAAAAGATACATCTTCTTTTTTATGTTTATCAATTATTTTTTTTATAGATGTGTTCTCTAATGTATTGTTAAATTTATAGATAGAAAACAAAATATTATGAATATCTAATCTTACTTTTTCACCTTTAATCATGATTTTAAATAATCTATTATTTATTGAAATTAATTATATAATAAATATCAAAAATAAAATATATTGAGTTATGCGTGGTAATCTTGAAACAATTGTTGGTGCAATGTTTGCCGGTAAAACAAGTGAATTATTAAAAAGAATACTTTGGGCTAAACATCAAAACAAAAAAATTATAGTAATCAAACCAAGTTTAGATGACAGATACTCAAATGAAAAAATTATTACCCATAATGATTTGAGTCATGAATGCTATGCAATGAATGATTGGCCTACGACTTTAAAAAAATTTACTTTTGAAAAAAGTCAAGTTGACATGGTATTTTTAGATGAAATTCAGTTTATGGATACAAAGCACACACTAAATAATGTAGAAATAATTTTGAATGAGGGAATAGATGTTGTTTGCGCAGGCCTTGATCAAGATTCAAGAGGAAAGCCCTGGGAAACATCTTCAATGCTTCTGGGTCTGTCTGATAAAATTGTTAAAATTTATGGTTTTTGCAATGTTTGTGGAATTGAGGCAACAAAAACCTATAGAAAAACAGAAGGTGGTGAGAGAACACAAGTAGGTGCTGCAAATATTTATGAGCCTAGATGTTTAAAGCATTGGGAGCCAAGATAGTTTTTTATATATTTTGTCTATCTTGAATTAACTTATCTACAACTGATGGATCTGCTAATGTTGAAGTGTCTCCTAAATTTTCAAAATCATTTGAGGCAATTTTTCTTAGAATGCGTCTCATAATTTTACCTGATCTTGTCTTTGGTAGGCCATCGGTAATATGTATAAAATCAGGCGTAGCAATAGGACCAATTTTTTTTCTAATCGTATTTTTTAAATCCAATACTAAATCGTCTGAAGAAACAATCCCAACTTTGAGAGATACATAACAATATAAACCATTGCCTTTAACGTCATGAGGATACCCCACTACTGCCGCTTCAGAAACATCCTTATGAGATACAAAAGCACTTTCTATTTCAGCAGTGCCTAAATTATGCCCAGATACAATTATTACATCATCTACTCTGCCTGTAATCCAATAATATCCATCTTTATCTCTCTTACATCCATCACCTGTAAAATATTTACCATCAAATTGTGAAAAATAAGTATCAATGAATCTTTTATGATCCCCGTAAACTGTTCTCATTTGACCTGGCCATGATCGTTTCATACATAACATACCTTCACATTCGCCTTCTAGTTCATTTCCCTTTTTATCAACTATGCAAGGTTCAATACCAAAAAAAGGTTTTGAAGCAGAACCAGGTTTCAATTTTATAGCACCAGTTTGAGGAGAAATTAAAATTCCCCCTGTTTCTGTTTGCCACCAAGTATCAACAATTGGACACTTTGAATTACCTGGTATTTCATAATACCATTTCCAAGCTTCTGGATTTATTGGTTCACCAACTGTTCCTAAAAGTTTTAATGATGATCTATTTGTTTTTGTTACAAAACTATCACCTTCTCTCATTAAAGCTCTAATGGCTGTAGGGGCTGTGTAAAATATGTTTACCTCATGTTTATCAACTATTTGCCAAAATCTAGAGAAGTCAGGGTAATTAGGCACACCCTCAAACATTACTGTTGTAGCACCGTTAGCTAGCGGTCCATAAATTATATAACTGTGACCAGTAATCCAGCCAATGTCTGCAGTACACCAATATATATCTCCATCAATGTAATTAAAAATATATTCATGTGTCATTGAAGCATAAACTATATATCCACCCGTTGTATGCATTACACCCTTTGGTTTACCGGTTGATCCTGAAGTATACAAAATGAATAGTGGATCTTCAGCATTTAAAACTTCTGGTTCACAAAAATTATCTACGTCTTTTATGAGGTCATCGTAAAATACATCTCTATCTTTATTTAATTTTATTTCTTTATTAGTTCTTTTTACAACTAAGCATTTTTTAACACCAGGACATGATTCTAACGCCTTATCAGTTGTTAATTTTAATGGGATTGTTTTACCACCTCTAATTCCCTCATCTGCGGTTACTACATATTCAGATTTACAATCCTTAATTCTACCAGCTATAGACTCACTAGAAAAACCACCAAATATTATTGAGTGTACAGCTCCAATTCTTGAACAAGCTAACATAATATATGCTAGCTCAGGTATCATTGTTAAGTATATTGTTACCCGATCACCTTTTTTTACACCAATTTTTTTAAGTACATTTGCTGCCTTTGATACATTTGTTAATAAGTCTTTGTATGTTATTTTCTTTGTTTCATTTGGATCATCCCCTTCCCAAATTATAGCAACTTTATCAGGATTATTTTCAGCATGCCTATCTATACAATTATAAGATACATTAAGACTGCCATCTTCAAACCATTTAATACTAACATCATCTTTAGAATATTTTATATCTTTTATTTTTGTAAATTTTTTGATCCAATCGACTCTTTGTGCTTGATCTGCCCAAAATTCATCATTATTTTGGATAGAATTATCATACATTGAAGAATATTTTTCTTCGTTAACCTTTGCATGTTCAAGCCATTCTTTTTTAATTTCCATTGTACGAGAGTAATTCTAATTTATTTAAATATCAACAAGTAATTATTTTTTTAAGCTAATTTGACATTTTAACTATTATATCCCACTCAGTTTTTTTTAAAGGCATTACGGAGAGTCTACTTTGTTTAACAAGTGCAATATCTTTTAACTTACTATTTTCTTTTATCTGATCGAGAGAGACTGAATTTTTTAGTTTTTTTATTGCTTTAACATCAACTACAACAAAACGGCCTGTTTTGTCAGTAGGATCTGGATAATATTCTTTTACTACTTTAACAATACCAACAATACTTCTTTCTGTAACTGAATGATAAAAAAAACATAAATCATTTTTTTTCATCTCTTTCAAATTATTTCTAGCTTGATAATTTCGGACTCCATCCCACATGGATGCACCCTCTTTGACTTGGTTATCCCAAGACCATGCATCAGCTTCAGATTTCAATAACCAGTATTTCATTTAAATATTTCTTTAGTTTAAATTATTTACAAGATTAAATTTATAATACACTTCTTACTCCTAATCTAGGCATTGGTTTAAAAAATAAATCATTTCTATCTTTTTTGTAAAATTTCTCACATGCCCATGCAATCATAGCAGCATTATCAATCATCATTTCCTTTACTGGATAGTATATCTCAATATTTTTATTAATAAAAAAATTTTCTAATTTTTTTTTTATATACTTATTATTAGATACACCCCCTACAACTGAAAGTGATTTAACATTTACTTTATATAATTTTAGTCTTTCTAATCCTCTTTCAAGTTTTTCTATTAGTAGATCTGAAATATTTTTTTGAAAAGATGCAGATAAATCTTGAATAAATTTTTTATCAATTTTATTTTTTTTTGTTAAAATATTTATATGTGTTTTAATCCCAGAAAATGAAAAATTGAAATTTTTTTCTTTTGCTAAAGGTTTTGGTAAAATAAATCTATTTTCATCTCCTCTCACTGCCTCTCTTTCAATCTCAGCACCACCCGGATATGAAAGTCCTATTAATTTTGCAGTTTTATCAAAAGCCTCTCCAATTGCATCATCAACACTCTGCCCTAATAGTTCAATATTGCGCTCATCCTTCATAAGGTATACTTGAGTATGTCCTCCTGTTAAAAGTAAGACCACACTTGGGAATTTAATATCATTATTAAAACTTGTGGAAAGGATATGGCCTTCAAGATGGTTGATTGGAATGAATGGTTTTTGAAAAGAAATCGCTAAAGATTTTGTAAAAGTTGATCCAACCAATAAACTTCCTATAAGCCCTGGTCCACAAGTAGCTGAAAATACATCTATTTCATTTGGATCTATATTTTTTCTAGAAAACAATTCGTTAGTCATAATTTGAATTTTTTCTAAATGTGACCTGGAAGCTAACTCTGGAACAACACCTCCATGTATTTTATGAATTTCCTGAGAAAAAGTAATATGTTCAACAATAGAGCTATTTTCCATTAGACATATTGATGTTTCGTCGCACGATGTTTCTGTAGCAAATACAAGCATATTTTTTTGGTATAGTATTTTACACTG
>CACLXJ010000034.1 GCA_902610845.1 uncultured Alphaproteobacteria bacterium
TACTTTTTTACCAGATGATCTTTTCTTTTTATCAAAACTTTTAGTTTTATTAAATTTTTTGTTCTTGAATGAATTCTTGTTTGATGAATTTTTTGATTTATTTTTATTACTAGGATTTAATATATTTTGGATTTCTTTCCATTTAACAAAATCACCCTTTGTGACAAATGTTAATGCAACACCTTTTGATCCTGCTCTAGCTGTTCTACCAATTCTATGAATAAAATCTTCTGCTAACTGAGGAAGATCATAATTAATTACATGTTCTATATGCGGAACATCAAGACCTCTTGCAGCAACATCTGTAGCAATTAATACTCTAAATTTCATTTCTCTAAATTTTTTCATTACTGTATTTCTTTTACTCTGCCTCAAACCTCCATGTAGAGGAAAGGATTTTATTTTATTTTTAGATAAAGATTTAGCTAATTTTTCAGTTCCGTACTTTGTTTTTACAAAAACTAAAATAGAACCGTTTCTTTTATTAATTTGATTAACAACTTCTAAGAGTTTCTCATCTGATTTTAATTCTATAATTTCTTGAGTAATATTCTCTGCAACAATATTTGAATCTCCAATAGATACTCTGATAGGGTTGTTAAGGTATTTTGAAGATAATTTTATAATATTTTTAGGTATTGTTGCAGAAAACATTAATATTTGTTTTTCACCTTTGATATGTTTTAAGATATCCTTTATTTGAACTTCAAATCCCATATCAAGCATTCTATCTGTTTCATCTAAAATCAAATACTTAACATCTTTAAAATTTACACTACCTCTTCGAAGATGATCATTTATACGCCCAGGTGTACCTACAAAAATCCTTGGCTTTCTTTTTAATTGAGATAATTGTTTACTCATAGACTCTCCCCCAATTAAAGAAACAGAAGAAATTGAACTTTTAAATCCTAATAAGGAATGAATTACATCAAGAACTTGTTTTGCTAATTCTCTTGTAGGAATTAATATTAATACAGATGAATTTTTTGACTTTAATAGTAAATCTATAATAGGTATTGCATATGCAGCTGTTTTTCCTGTTCCTGTTTGAGCAGAACCCAAAATATCATTTCCATCTAATATTATAGGAATAGATTTTTCTTGAATAGGAGTTGGGGTTATAAAATTAATACTCTTAAGTGAATTATTCAAAGTATCACTAAGATTAAATTTAGAAAATTTGCTCACAATATTTATTAAAAAGTAAAAGGTAGAATAAAAGCAACTAAAGAGTTTAAAATACGTATTTAATTTTTGACATCCTATAGAGGTTATAATTAAAAAGTAAATTTATATTAAATATTTAATATTTAATTATTTGCCAAAAATTCCTAGCTTTACTTCATAGTCTACGGCAATTCCGTAATCAGGATCATCATCGCTATCAACTATAAGTTGACCTGTCTTTCTCAATAAGCGATGGCAATCTTTTGTTAGATGTCTTAGCTTTAATTGTTTCCCAAGATTAGAATACTTTTCTGCTATATCTTCAATAGCCTTTAATGCAGATTGATCTATAACTTTTGAATTAGCAAAATCTATAATAACCAAATCTGGATCCTCTTCAGGGTTAAAAATTTCAAGAAAGCTATTTGTAGAACTGAAAAATAATGGTCCTTCTATTTCATATACTTTCGCGCCCTCTTCTGTTCTTGATTGTCTTTCTATAGCTCTGATTCTAGAGGCTGACTTCCATGCATAAACTAAAGCGTTAACTATTACTCCCGCTACAACGGCAACAGCTAGATCTTCAAAAACTGTGATGATAGTAACTAAAATAATAACTAATGCATCAGATCTTGGTACATAAAAAAGTAACTTAAGTGAATTCCATGCAAATGTTCCAATAACAACCATAAACATTACGCCAACTAAAGAGGCTATAGGAATGAGTTCAATTAAACTTGATGTGTAGAGAATAAATATTAGTAAAAAAACTGCAGCTGAAATTCCTGCTATTCTTGTTCTTCCGCCTGATTTTACATTTATCATGGATTGTCCAATCATGGCACATCCACCCATACCTCCAAAAAAACCAGTAACACTATTAGCCACACCTTGTGCTAGACACTCTTGACGAGTTCCACCTTTTTTATTTGTAAGTTCACCAACTAAATTAAGTGTTAGTAAACTTTCAATTAAGCCAATCGCTGCAAGAATTATAGCATATGGAAATATAATTATTAAAGTTTCTATGTTTATTGGAACCATTGGAATTACAAAAGTTGGCAAACCTCCTGCAACACTTGATAAATCACCAACTCTAGGGACTGGTAAATCTAAAAGTAAAACTAAAGATGTAACTAATAGAATGGCGGCTAATGTAGATGGAATTATTTTAGTAACTCTTGGTAAGTACCAAATTATTAGCATTGTTAAAAAAACTAAAACTAAAGAGTATGTTAATACCTCACCTGAGATCCATGTATATGTTCCATCGAGGTTAATTATTTGGAATTGATGTAATTGAGATAATCCAATCACAATTGCTAAACCATTTACAAAGCCTAACATCACTGGCTGCGGTACCATTCGCATAAACTTACCTAACTTGAAAATACCTGCTAAGATTTGAAGAATACCCATTAATACAACTGTAGCAAAGAGATATTGTGTTCCATGCTCTGACACTAAAGATACCATTACAACAGCAAGTGCTCCCGTTGCACCAGAGATCATGCCTGGTCGACCTCCAAAAAAAGCAGTTATTAATCCAACTATAAAAGCAGCGTACAAACCTGCCAAAGGAGCTACTCCAGCAACAAAAGCAAATGCTATTGCTTCAGGAACAAGAGCAATGGCTACAGTAAGACCAGATAGAATTTCAATTTTAAATAAAGAAAATGAAGCTCCCTCTTTTGGAATATATTCATCTTTATTTAAACCTAAGGAATTTGCAAATTGACCAATTGTTGATTTTATCATCTCGATGTATCTATTCTAAATAGGTAAATTGTGTAATAAGTAAACAAACTCTACCAAGCTGCTTTGTATATATTAAAAGCATCAGATTCTTCAATTTTACGAGGATTATTTACTAATAACCTAGTTTGCTTCATTGCTTCTTTAGCCATTATATTACAAGCTTCTTCAGGTATTCCTAATTCTCTTAATCTATAAGGTAATTTAAGTTTTTTAGATAAGTTTTCTAAAAGATCAATAAAATGATTACACACTTTTTTATCATTTTTACTATTTTCTAAATTTTTAAATACATTCGGTGCAAGATAAGCATAATTTTTTCTTGCATCTTCGTTGAGTGAATTAAATTTAAGGACATGAGGTAGAACCAAAGAATTTGATAATCCATGAGAGATATTAAATAGACCTCCTATAGGATATGCAAGCGCATGAACTGCAGCAACGGGAGAATTTGCAAAAGCCTTTCCTGCGTACATTGATCCAAGAAGCATATTAGATCTGGCATTAATATTTTTTCCATCAAATACTGCAACTTCAATGGATGATCCTAGAAGCTTTAGTGCTTCAATAGAGAGCATTTTTGAAATAGGATTGTTGTTGGGATTTACAGATGTAAAAGCCTCAATAGCATGAACCATTGCATCTATCCCAGTAGATGCAGTTATATTGGCAGGTAAATCGATCGTTAATAATGGGTCTAGAATAGCAAGATCAGGTAAAATATATTTTGAAGAAACACCTTTTTTTTCTTTATCATCCATTGTGATAATTGATATTGGTGTAACTTCAGAACCAGTTCCTGCCGTTGTTGGTATAAGTACCAGTGGTAGCCTTGGACCCCTTGTATTATTAATACCCCATATTGTTTCAATATCCTGATTAGATCCTAGAAGTAAAGATACAAGCTTTGCAACATCCATCGATGAACCCCCGCCAAATCCTAAGACTCCAGTTGAATTAAATTTTTTTGCACTTTCAAAAGCTTTTAATAATGTTGATTTAGAAGGATCAGACTCTACATCATCAAATATTTTTACATTGGAGTGAATTTTAATTTTTTTGATTGTTGGCTCGAGTAAACCTAATTCTGTTAATCCTTTATCAGTAATGATAAATATATTTTTTCCTAATAAAGTTTTAATTTGATCAGTCGAATTAACTGATTCTTCATTACCAAATATTAAGCTAGCTGTTGATTGAAAATTAAACATTATTTATGGTCGGGGAGAAAGGATTCGAACCTTCGACCCCCTGGTCCCAAACCAGGTGCGCTACCAGGCTGCGCTACTCCCCGAAAAAATTTGTTATATTCATAAATAACCTAAAAACAATCTTTTATGTTTGTTTTTAAAATAATATTTATTATAATAATAATAGGGGTGCTTAAATGCTGAGATTTATACCCTTTTAACCTGATCTGGATAATGCCAGCGGAGGAAACATGAAAACAATACTAATTTTTTTTACGACCTTATTTATCTCTTTCTCAATCTATGCAGAAAAACTAACTATTTACACTTACGACTCTTTTGTTTCAGAATGGGGTCCAGGACCAATAATTGAAAAAGTATTTGAAGAAAAATATAATGCAAATATTGAATTTGTAGCAGTTGATAGTGCCGCAACATTATTGAATAAAGTTATTTTAGAGGGTGATACTACTAAGGCAGATATAGTTTTAGGACTTGATATGAATTTATTTGATTTAGCTGAACAATCTGGACTTTTTTCATCTCATAATATTAATGACATAAACAATTCTATTAATGTGCCATTAAAATGGGAAAGCAATAAATTTGTTCCATACAATTATGGATACTTTTCTTTTGTGTATAATGAAGCAAAATTAGAATCACCTCCACGATCTATGGATGAATTAATTAATACTACTAATGCTAGAATTGTAATTCAAGACCCTAGAACCTCTACCCCAGGATTGGGGTTATTAACTTGGATGAAAGCATTATATGGAGATAAAGCTGGAGATGAATGGAGAAAATTAAATAAGAAAATTATTTCAGTTACCAAAGGATGGACAGATGCTTATTATAACTTTTTTATGGCAGGAGAAGCTGACATGGTTTTAAGTTATACAACATCTCCAGCTGCACATATTATGTTTGAAGAAAGATATGATATTCTTGCTACAACTTTTGAAGAAGGAAATTATATAACAATTGAATTTGCAGGTATCTTAAATAATTC
>CACLXJ010000035.1 GCA_902610845.1 uncultured Alphaproteobacteria bacterium
TTCTTTTAATTCCCATGGTTCTTTTGCTGCTTTTTTTGCAAGAGCAATAATTGCATCAATTACTGCTTTGTAACTATCTTGCCCAAGAACAACGGCATCTAACATCTGTTTTTCTGAAAGCTCATGTGCCTCAGACTCAATCATTAAGACACCCTCTTTTGTTCCTGCTAAAACTAACTCTAGTTTTGTATTAGCTAATTGACTTTTTGTAGGGTTAACAACAAAATCATCATCAATAAAACCAATTTTTATTGCACCCAATGGCCCTAAAAATGGTAATCCAGATAATGTTAATGCTGCACTTGCAGCAACTAGTGCGACTACATCTGAGTCATTCTCTTGATCATGTGATAAAACTGTACAAGTAACTTGAGTTTCATTTTTAAAATCTTTATGAAATAATGGCCTAACAGGTCTATCAATTAGACGACAGACTAAAGTTTCTTTTTCAGTAGGTCTAGCTTCTCTTTTGAAAAATCCACCAGGAATTTTACCTACTGAGTAGTATTTTTCCTGATAGTTTACTGTTAGTGGAAAAAAATCAATATCTGGTTTTGCTTCTTTCGCGGCAACTACATTTGCCATAACTGTAGTTCCACCGTACGTGGCTAATACCGTTGCGTCAGCTTGTCTTGCTATTTTTCCAGTTTCTAATTTAAGTTTTCTACCTGCCCATTCAATTTCTACATTTTTTACATCAAACATAATTTTTATTCTTCCTCTTTTATTATCCTCTGATATTTAGTTTTTTAATTAATTCTGAGTATTCAGATTTATTTTTTTTAGATAAATAATTTAGTAATTTTTTTCTTTTATTAACTAAAGCTACCAATCCTCTTTTGGAATGGTTATCCTTGTTATGTGTTTTAAAATGTTCAGTTAGGTTTTTTATTCTTTCTGTCAAAACAGCAATCTGAACACCTGTTGACCCAGTATCTTTATCATTTTTTGAAAATTCATTAATAATATTATTTTTATTATCTTTAGTTATCGACATCGGTTCTCCTATAGTAATATTTTGTTTGGTATAAACAAATTACCATCTAATTTGCCTATAGAGACTATGTCCCCTTTCTTAGATAAAAAAATATTTTTGTTATCTAAATTTATTGATGAAGAATTCATTATTTTATTCTTATCAATTTTAATTGATCTCCCTAAAGACAAGTTTTCAATGTCCAATTGATCATCAATTTCATAAGCCAAGATGTCGTCCAGCATAGAAATTGTAGGGGATACACAATTAATTTCATTGTGCCTTTGTCCTATTTTAAGTAGATCGTCCAGTAAAATCGAAGTTTTTTTACTAAACTTACCTACTTTCAACCTTTTCAATGAAGATATATGACCGTATGTTTTTAAGTCTACAGCTAAGTCACGAGCTAAACTTCTAACATAAAAACCTTTACCACATAAAATTTTAAATGATGTTTCATTTAAACTATGATTTGTAATACACAAATCTTCAACAAAAACTTTTTTTGGTTGAATCTTAAATTTTTTATTTTCTCTAAATAATTTATATGCTCTTTTACCTTTAATTTTAACTGCAGAAACTTTTGGAGGTATCTGATTTATATAACCAATATAATTAATAATTTTTTTTTCTATTTCTTCTCTTTTGGGGAGGTAATTTGATTCAAATAAAATATTACCCTCAACATCATCTGTTGTTGTTTGAGTTCCCCAAGTTACTGTAAATTCATATTCTTTATTCATATTACTAATATATGGAATTAGTTTTGTTGCTTTTCCTATAGCAATTGGTAACACACCTTCTGCCATAGGGTCTAAAGTGCCCGCATGACCAATTTTATTAATTGAAAATTTTTTTTTAATAAAATTAATGGTTTTAAATGATGTAATATTTTTAGGTTTATATAAATTTATCCAACCTTGTTTTGATATCATTATTTAATGTCTCTAAGAACATTTTTGTTTAATAATAGATTTTCAATTTTTTCTGCTTCGTCAAATGTATCGTCTAAATAAAAAGAGAGTCTAGGAGTGAATTTTGAATTAATTTTTGCTTTTGAAAGAAACTTCTGAAAAATGTATTTTCTATCTTTCAGAATATTTAAAATTTCTGATTTGTCTTTACCTCCAAGAGGCATAAAGTATACGTTAGCAATTTTTAAATCCTTGGACATTCTAACAAATGATATCGTAATAGATGTAGAATTAATATTTTCGTCAAAAAAATCTTCTTTTAGTAAACAATCACTTAATAATGATCTGATCAGTTCACCAAATCTAATTTGCCTCTGCGTATCCATTGTAAAAAAACATTATAACTTTCTACTAGTAGAAACTTCTTCAAATGTTTCAATAATATCACCTACTTTTATATCACTATAATTATCTAGCATTACACCACACTCAAAACCTGACTTAACCTCAGATACTTCTTCCTTAAATCTTTTTAAACTACTAATTTGCCCTTTATGAATTACGATGTTATCTCTAAGAATTCTAATCTGTGATTTTCTAGAAATAAGACCATCTTTAACCATACACCCAGCAATATTACCAACTTTTGATATATTAAAGACCTCTCTAATCTCAACATTGCCTGTGATATTTTCTGAAATATCAGGTTTTAGTAAGCCAGTTAAAAGATTTTTTACATCATCAATAAGTTCATAAATAATTGAATAATATTTTATATCTACACCATCTCTTTTTGCTATATCTCTTGCATGAGGTAGAGCTCTAACATTAAAACCAACAATAAAACCTTTCCCCGAACCAGCTAAGCTAACGTCACTCTCAGTAATTGCGCCTACACCTTTATAAATAACATTTACCTTAACTTCATCAGTTGAAAGTTTAGTTATTGAATTTTCAATTGCTTCTGCTGAACCTTGAACATCTGTTTTAATTAATACAGGAAGACTTGTTGCTTCACCTTTATTAATTTGGGCAAACATTTCTTCAACATTAGATTTAGCTACTGTATTTTTTTGAATTTGTAGTTTACTTGATCTAAATTCTGCAATTTTACGAGCAATACCTTCATTTTCAACTACAATAAAGTCATCACCAGCTAATGGATTAGAGTCAAATCCTAGAACTTCAACCGGCACAGATGGCTCAGCTTGTTTTATGTTTTTGCCTTTATCATTAATTAAAGCTTTAACTTTTCCCCACTCAGAACCTGATACAAAAATATCACTTACTTTTAGTGTTCCTTTTTGCACTAAGACTGTTGCAACTGAACCTCTACCTTTTTCAAGTTTAGATTCAATTACAGATCCTCTTGCTTTTCTATCAGGGTTAGCTTTAAGATTAAGAATATCTGCTTGTAAATGAATTGCTTCTTCTAATTTATCTAAATTTGTTCTTTTAGTAGCTGATACCTCAATATCTAAAACTTCACCACTTAATTTTTCAACAATTACTTCATGACTTAGTAATTCATTTCTTACTTTATCAGGATCAGCTCCAGGAAGATCAATTTTGTTAATAGCTACAATTATGGGTACTTCAGCAGATTTTGCATGAGCAATTGATTCAATTGTCTGAGGTTTAATTCCGTCATCAGCAGCCACAACGAGTATAATTATGTCCGTTGTTTTAGATCCTCTAGCTCTCATATTTGAGAAAGCTGCATGACCAGGAGTATCAATAAATGTAATTTTTTTGTTATTATTATTGATTTGATAAGCACCAATATGCTGTGTGATGCCGCCTGCTTCACCAGATACCACATTACTTTCTCTAAAGGCATCAAGCAAAGAAGTTTTACCATGATCAACATGCCCCATGATTGTTACTACTGGAGCTCTTTTTACAAGATTATCTTCTTGGTCTTGAAAATCTTTAATATCATTTAATACATCATCATCTTTTACTACAGTTACTTTATGACCTAATTCTTCTGCAACTAGTTGAGCTGTGTCAGACTCTAAAGATTGTGTTGCATTTGCCATAACACCCATTTTCATTAGAACCTTAACTACGTCTGCTGTTTTCTCAGCCATTCTGTTGGCTAAATCTTGAACAGTAATAAAATCAGGAATAGAAACTTCTCTAGAAATTTTATCATCATCTTCGTCAGTTACTGATTTTAGTCTTTCTTTTTCTCTCGCTCTTTTTAATTTAGCTAAACTCGGAAATTTATCAAATTCTTGTTCTTCTTGTTCTAGTATTTTTTTAGCATCAGATTTACTAAAATCATCTTCAAGTGGTCTAAGGGTTGATTTTTTTTGTTGGTTTTTTTTATCTACATTTTTTTTATTTTTATTATCGAAGTTTCTAGTTTTATTAGGAGAAGAAAAGTTTGGTTGTGGTGATGAATTTATTCCTGGCCTAGGTGTTCTTAGGCTAGATGATCCTCTGAAATTAGATTGAGTTGTAGATGAACTTTTTTGTTGATTATTCTTATTTTTAAAAACAATTTGTATTGTTTTTTTACTACCACTAGTTCTTGCTTTATCACCTACTGGACCAAGATTTTTTCTTATTTGTAGTCTTCCTGATGAAGATAGTTTTAATGGCTTTTTTTTGTTACCTTTATCTTTATCCAATTTTAATCCTTATTTTGTTCTTCAGACCAGAAACTTCTTGCTTCCATTATCATATTGTTAGCTATTTCTTCATCAAGATCTAATTCTCTTAAAATACCTTCTTCTTTGTCTATTAGTTCAAATGTAGCTAAATCAGCAAAATTATTAACGTTGAGAATATTAGATTTAGCAAGTTCTGCTAAAATACTAT
>CACLXJ010000036.1 GCA_902610845.1 uncultured Alphaproteobacteria bacterium
TTTATTTATTGAATCTAATACGGAAATAGTACTCTTCCAATGATCATTTTTTTTTAAATTACCGATATTTTCAATTTCCTCTAAAAGACTCTCTTTTGTGCTTACAATATTACTAAGTTGATTTGTAAGTTTAGGTCCAGCTAAGTTTTCACATGATAAGGGCTCATAGGATATGATTTTTTTTTCTGATATATATCCTTGTATAGCTGTTGTACAACCATTGTGTATTAATACTTTACACATTCTTATCCAAGAGTCTATAGGACCACTATCAGAAATGTAAACTTTAGAATTTTTAAAGAAAACTTTATATATTTCAATATTCTCACTTGGATGTGGTCGAATCACAATATCTAAATTGGGTTTTTTATCTAAAAGAAAAAAAATCATCTCTATAAATTCATGTTGTAAAATTGAATTTTCTTTTGTTAGTTGAGATAAATGCTTCAATGAAAAATTTTTAGATATAGGTGAATTAGATCCAAATTTATCACGAAAACCTCTAATTGGATTAGCATGACTAAACCTTGTATTTATTAAAATAAAATTTTTCTTATTTTTCGTTACTTTTAAATCATATTTATAAAAAACATCATTATATTTTTTTTGTAGAAGGTCAAAAATCGGTGAACCAGTTTGTATAATATCTATATTGTCATTGATTTTTTTAAAATAATTTGACTGCCAAACACCCCACGTTAAAATCTTATCTTTAGTATCTAAATCATTTGGATTCAGTCTATTTTTAAGGCAGTTTTCCCAGTCATGAACATTATTTCCGGGATATACTCCTCCCTCTTCGTCTAAATGCCATATTTGGATACCTTTTTGTTTCATTTTTTTGTAAAACCTCAAATCATATGGTTGTTCTGTTCTAAAAAAATTTTTTCCTAAATATAATCCCTTCGATGGCCATCCAAATCTATCAAAATAAGTGTGATCAAATAAAGCTACTGTAAAGCCTTTATTAGCTAATAAATTAGCTAAAAAGCATTTAGAAATAATTTCTCTTCTAGGTTTTTCTACTGGAATATAAACTAAAAAATCCTGTAACATTAATTAAAATTTAATCTTCTTTATCAAAATTAATATTTTTTATGAATGCACTTATTTGTTTCTTATTATATAAATCCTTATTAATTAAAGATGTATATTGAAAATTTTTATCAACACTTTTGCCTATTTCTCTATTTTTAGCAATTTTATAATTGATTTTTTTACTAAAGACAATTGTTGGTTTTATAACATAATATTTTTTAAATTCATAAGTTAGATGATTGTCATCAATAGGTATCATTACTTCATGAATCTTTTCACCTGGTCTTATACCAATAACTTTTTGTTGTATATTTGGTGCTATAGTTAAAGCTAAGTCACAGATGTTCACAGAGGGGATTTTAGGAATAAAAATTTCACCGCCTCTCATTCTTTTAAATGTATTTATTACAAATTTAACACCTTCATCTAAAGTAATTATAAATCTTGTCATTTCCTTATTAGTTATTGGGATAAAACTTTTTTTATCTTTTTTAATTTGCATTATTCTTGGTACAAGAGAGCCTCTTGAATTTAAAACATTTCCATATCTGACTACAGAAAATATAGTATTTTTTGATCCACTTAAATTGTTTGAGGCTACAAAAAGTTTGTCTGATGCTAATTTAGATGCTCCATATAAATTATTTGGGCTCGCTGCTTTATCGGTTGATAATGCTATCACCTTAGTTACCTTATTATATATCGCACTTGTTATTATATTCTCAGCACCAACAACATTAGTTTTAATACATTCAATTGGATTGTATTCAGCAAAGGGGACTTGCTTTAATGCTGCAGCATGTATTATTAAATCTACATCTTGAGTTGCTATTTTTAATCTTTCTAAATCTCTAACATCGCCAATAAAAAACCTTATTTTTTCAAAATGTTTTTCTTTAGCTAATTTATTTTGTAGATGATATTGTTTTAGCTCATCTCTGGAAAAAATTATTAGTTTCTTAAATTTTGAATGATATTTTAAAACATAACTTATAAAACTTTGACCAAAAGAACCAGTTCCACCAGTTATTAATATTGTTTTATTTTCAAACATTAAACAATTAGTTCTTTATATTTTAATAAAAATTTTGTGCAGACTCTAATATTGACTCCATTAGTAGAATAAATAAAGTTTCCATCCTTTAGAGACTGGGTATACATATCACGAAATTTATTTTCAAGCTCTTTTTCATTATTTGATCGTCTATCGTTACCATATATTATTATTTCAAGGAATTCTTTGGTAGAAATAAGAATTTCATCTGAAGTATTTTCTATAATACTTAAGTTTTCTTTTAATAAATCATTTGTATCAAAATAACCCTTAGATGATTTTTTTTCTAATGAAAAGGGCTGTAGTTTTTTTGTTGATTTATTTTTCAATAATTTAAATATATATAAATGATTTTTTTTACCGGATTTCATATTAAACATACCTGTAAAATTTGTTCTTAATATGGGTTTCCTAAATAAATCATACATGCCTTCAATTCCTGAACAACCATTGATAAAAAATTCACAGGCATGTGCTAAATAAATATCAAGAAAGTCATTACAATATTTACTATTTGCATAATCTATTAATTTAGGGCTCTTTAGATTAATTTTTTTATTTGTAATTTTGCCTACTCTAAAAACATAATAGCCTTGATCAATTAAAAATTCTATCGCTTTTATAAAATTGTTTATATCACAATTTCTATAATCATGATAAGACCAATCTTTATTAGGGTATGTAATTTTTAAATACTCATTGTCTCTTACAGTTACGCAAACAATTTTTGAATCATTACTTATATTGAAATTATCTAATAATAATTTCCTACCTAATTTAATTTCATCTTTAGTTAATGATAAAAAAGAATTTGTTGACTCTAATAAATCGTAATAATCTTTATCAGAGAAATCAGATGAAGCAATAAATTTTTTTAAATTCAATTTTTTAATAATAAAATATATATTTTCAAAAATAAATCGAGGGACTACATTGAGGTTTCTATCAACAATTTTTTTAAAGTAATAATTGCATATTTTTTTATCATGAAAAAAAATATCTATAGTTTTTTTAGTTGGTTGATTTATATTTTGATTTTTTTGACACAAATAAAGCTCTATGTTCAAAGTAAAATGACCAATTCTATTAGAGTCAATTTTACCAATTCTTACTAAATAAAATTGGCTGATAATTTGTAAAAATATTAATGGAAAAAAAGAAATAACTAATGATATAAAAAAATAAAATAATGAATAAAACTTAATAATAAAAACTTTTAACTTAAAAATAAATATTTTTAAACCGCCGTCTTTAATGTCATAAATCTGTTTTTTTATGAAATTTAACATTAATTAAGTAACTGATTATGTTTAGTTAAAAACTTAAGAGAAATTCTGGAATTAATTTTAGTACCATTGAAATTTTTATCTGAATATAATTTATTTAAAAGTTTGTTATATTTATTTAATAATTTTTCATTATCAGGGTGTATGTTTTTATTTATTAATTTAAGATTACTTAACATTTCTAAGACTGCATAATAAATATCATCTTCAGTATTATTTATGTAATCAATATTTAAATAATCAATTGTCTGGTCAATATTTAAAATATTATAGGGATAATTGAAAATATTGGAAAAACTTTGTAATTGATTTTTATTTTTGTCAAAAATTAGTTTAGGTAGATATATATCCTTATTAGTTAAATACATACTGGATATAGACGGATAATTTGTGACTAATATTGGTCTTCCAAAAACTTTTGCTAAAGTATAAGGGCCGCTAGAAGTTCCGATAAAAAATTTACATTTAGCAAATAAAATAATATCCATTTTATCTGATTTATATTTTGAATTAGCATAATCAATAAATTTATCACCCAGGGAAGTTATTTTTGACATACTGTTATCTCCTACTCTAAAGACATATCCCCCCATATTATTAATTTTATTAATTGCTTTAAAATAACTATTTATATCTGCATCATATATTCTATTAGAGCCTTTGTATCCACCTTCTCTAACATGCAGGCACACAAACCAATCTTTTGGCTTTAAATTAAATAATTTCATGAAATTATTTTCATAGTATTCCTCATCTTCATCACTTAACTTGAATAGTGGTTTCATTTTTTTTCTTTCCCATTCTTGGTTTAGATCAGAAAGGTGAATGGCAGGATTATGAATAATATTATTATTTTTTAACTTAAATAAATGTGGAAGATATAATTTAGTTTTATTTTTTGTTAATTTTGATTTACTTTCAATTTGAATATATTTTGTTAAATATTTTAATAAATATTTGTTAGCAATTGTGCTTTTATCATCAAGACAAAACTTTAATTTTTTTTTTTCTATTTTTCCTAAAATCATACCTTTTAAAAAAGCATCAATATGGCTAATAAATCCAAGATTTTTTAAATTTTTTTCATCAAGTATTAAATAATCATCATT
>CACLXJ010000037.1 GCA_902610845.1 uncultured Alphaproteobacteria bacterium
CGTTTCTTTTCCCTCAAACCCAACAGCTCAGATAGTTGATTTAGATTTTTATAATGAATTAGTAAAAATTGCAAAAAAATATCAGGTTTATATTCTATCTGATTTAGCTTATTCTGAAATTTATTTCGGTAATAATCCGCCTCCATCAATATTAGAAGTTAATGGAGCAAAGAACATAGCAGTTGAATTTACGACCTTATCCAAAACTTATGCAATGGCTGGATGGAGAATAGGTTTTGCGGTTGGAAACAAAACTTTAATTGAAGCATTAACAAAAATTAAATCATATGTAGACTATGGTGCTTTTACTCCTGTGCAAGTAGCAGCCACTGCTGCTCTAAATGGATCTCAAAAATGTGTAGAAGAAATACGGGAGACTTATAAAAAAAGAAGAGATGTTTTAATAGAATCCTTTGAAAGGGCTGGTTGGGATAAAATTCCAGAACCTGAGGCATCAATGTTTGTATGGGCTCCTTTACCTAAAAAATATAAAAAAATGGGTTCTATGAAGTTTGCCAAAAATTTAATGATAAATGCCGACGTTGCAGTAGCTCCTGGTTTAGCTTTTGGAAAAGGAGGGGAAGGCTTTGTTCGTATTGGTTTAGTTGAAAATACTCAAAGAATAAGACAAGCAGCTAAAAATATTAAAAGATATTTTAATACTTAATATCAAACTGATAAAATCTTAATATAATGTGATAATTTTTCACCTGCATCCCAGGCATCGCTTAGACTTTTTCCTAGCACCCAGTCTCCACTTAAAAATATTTTATTATCCTTAGAATTAATCCAATTTTTTTTTGAAATAGTATTATAACTCACTTTTGTTTGAGCATATAACCATCTGTGTGATTTAATAAAACTTATTTCATTTTTTATATCAAATG
This sequence comes from uncultured Alphaproteobacteria bacterium, assembly GCA_902610845.1. Taxonomy (GTDB): domain Bacteria; phylum Pseudomonadota; class Alphaproteobacteria; order HIMB59; genus CACPNW01. The sequence goes on from CACLXJ010000037.1 coordinate 888, forward strand.
TTTCTTCAAATATTGATTGAGCATATTTTTCTAGTGTATTTTTATCTATATCAATATTATTATTTGTATATTCAGAACTCATATTTAATACCCAACAATCATGAGATAATTCATTAAATTTTATATTTTGATTCATAAAAAAACTAATATCTTTATGAAGATTTAATCCAGCTTCGATATTAATGTTGTTATTATTTTTATAGCTTAACATTACAGTTTGTATGGCATCATAAGATGGCTCGTTAACAATTTGAGTAAAATCAATCAAATCTTTTGAAAGTTCTTTTGATTGTAAATAAGGTATACAAATTAGAACATAATCAAAATCTTTAAATTCTTCCTTTTCAGAAAATAGTGAGTAGAGATCATTACTGTTTTTTGAAATTTTAATTATTTTTGAATTTAAATACCTTTTTACTTTAATATTATTAAAAATAGACTTTGGAATAGAATTCATTCCATTTTGACCAATAATAATTTTTTTTCTAGTTTTTTTATTTTTTAAATAATCTGTTGCAAAATCTATTTCTATTACTTGTCCCAAGTTATATTTACTTATTACATCATTTAATTGATTAACAGAATGATTTGTCGATAGATAATGTGCACCATGATCAAAAAAATAATTATCATGCTTTCTAGTAGAGACTCTTCCTCCTGGTCTCCATGATTTATCAAAAATTGTAATATTATGTTCTTCAAGATTATAAGCAAGAGACAAGCCAGTCATTCCAGCTCCAATTATTGCAATATTTTTCACTTAATTAATCTTAATTATTTGAAAATTTTTTTTTCCCGAAGATTTAATTTTTTTTAAACCAAATTTACTGCATAGATTTTTGTATTTCTGTTTTGTTGGTAGGTTAATTGTTTTAAAATGTATATTATCATAACCAAACATCATTTTCTGACCATTTATTTCATATAATTTTTTATAAATACTGGATTTTCTTCTGATAACCATAATTTAATAAAAAAAATAAATAGTCAAATTTAATGCAGCAAAAATAAAAACTATGGCAATAGCTGCATATAAATTTCTTTTGTTCATATCTATTTATAGTTAAATTTATACTTAAAAGTCAAGATACTAATTTAACATTAAAGATTTTAAGAAATCTAAATTATCAATTAATCGTCTTAATTCTTCTGGATCTAGTCCTTTTAAATTTTCTTTAAATAAATTTTGATAATCTAAAGTATCAATACGATCAGTATAAATTTCCTTTAAAGAAATAGTATTTGAATTATCATAATCATAATTACCTATTAATATTTTTGATAATGCAGGAAATATTAGTGATGTAGTTGTGTAAGTTGCAAAACCTATATCCCTGTCTTCGTCTTGTCTCTTATCAATAAAAGTAAAATATATGGCAATTCTTGCTGCACGAGTTAATTCCGCTACTGATAATTCATCATCTTGAGATACATCTAGAAATGAAAAAGTTTCATTAATACAATTTGCAGGATTACTGTCGCTATTACATGTTTCTATTAATTCAGAATTCATTAAATTAATAACTTCACCATAAATAATTTGAAATATACTTGGAATTGATTCACATCTTTCATAAACAGAATATTCTGATGAATTTAAAAAGGAATAATCTATACCATCCCAATCATCAGGAGCAGTAACTTCAAGTAAATTATCACCATCTTTTTTTAAAAAATAATAATAACTACCATCTAATTCACCCCATTTGTAGGCTGACCAATCTTTTACCTCAGAAGTTTTGGAAACGTTAAATCCCACATATGTTTCATCAATCCACATACTTGTGTTATTTGATATTATAAAAACTTGATATTCTGAATCGCAATCATCACTCCAAATGCCATGCATATCTTTTGGAAAATTATCTTCAAAGATTAATTCAGCACTCAGATGATAAGGAAAAAATAAAAGAATACTAAAAATGAATATTATTAAATTATTCTTCATAAGGCATAACTCTTACAACATCACCGTAGATAATTACAACTCTTTGACCATTTGGAAGGGCATTATCATCTCCTTGCACAAAAGCTTTTTCTTGATCATTTTGACAATTAGAAATATCATTACCACATTCATCAATATTCACTATATATTGGAAACCATCATGATTACCAATTTTAGCTTGTATTACTGAGCCCATAGCAGCTCCTCCAATAGTTCCATATACTATCGCAATATCTTGACACTTAGTTCCTAATATTTCTTTTTCCCCACATATTTGTGATGCTAAAAGACCTCCTATCATTGCTCCAGCAGTTGCTCCAATCCAATCACTTTCACCTTCAATTTTTACTGGAAGAGAGGTTTTGATTGTTCCATATTCAATATTAGTTACTTTTTGTGCATCAGATTTTTTTACCTTGTTTGGAGATGTGGTATTACAAGAAATTAGTGCAAAACTAATTATAAGGAGAATAAACAATAATTTAAAAAATTTGGTCATTAATTTATAAGTTATTATAGTTAAAAATAGTCTAAAATAAGCAATTAATTTTAATAAATCATATAAATTTTCTAATAACTTACTATTTAAATATTAATGAAAAGTTTATTCTTAATTCTTGGAAATCAATTATTCCCACATAAAAACCTAAGTGAATATAAAGACGCAACAATTTTTATGTGTGAAAGCTTTGATCTTTGTACTTTTCAAAAACATCATAAATTAAAACTGATTCTTTTTCTTTCCTCAATGAGATCTTATGCTGATGAATTAAAAAAAAATAAATTTAAAGTAAATTATATTGATTTAAAAAAGGATTTTAAAATATCTTACGAAAAAAAATTAGAAAATTTTATAAAAAAAAATAAATACGAAGAGTTAATTTCTTTTGAAATTGAAGATAAATTTTTTGAAAAAAAAATAATCACCTTATGTAAAAAAAATAAGATTAAACTAACTTTTATTCAATCACCCATGTTTTTAAATTCAAGAGATGAATTTAAAAATTATTTAAGTAATACTAAAAAACCTTTTATGGCAAATTTTTATAAAATTGCCCGTGTAAAAATAGATATTTTGATGGAGAATAATAAGCCCAAAGGTGGAAAATGGAGTTTTGATGAAGATAACAGAAAAAAACTCCCAAAAGATATTAAAATACCAGAAATGATTACTGCTACAGAGACAAAACATACAAAAGTTTTGAAACAGCAAATAGATAATATATTTAAAAATC
>CACLXJ010000038.1 GCA_902610845.1 uncultured Alphaproteobacteria bacterium
GAATATTTGGTGCAGGAATTGATGTCTTTGAACAAGAACCTCCTATAAATGATCATAAATTATTTTCATTGGAAAATATTATTTTGACACCTCATAATGCTGCCCTTACATTAGAGTGTAGGAAAAGAATGGCAATTGAGTGCTGTAAAAATGTTTTTTACTTTTTATCTAAAAGTAAAAACTTAATAGAAAGTAATATAATTAATTTGGATATATTAAGTTAGATATTTAAGTAAAGATTACCGTCTTCCTCTGAAATTTCATAAATTTTAAGAGCATCTAATTCTGGGTCACTGATGCAATCACCAGATACAATACTATAAGTATTGCCACAACCAACACATTCTAATTCTTCACCTTCAATTTCAGACTCGCTTAGAGGAGCTCTATCCTCACAATTACAAATGCCTTGAGTACAAAAATAACCAGGCTCTAAATGATAAACGGCATAAGTGATGTCTTCATGTTCAAAACTCTCAACACTTCCAATTTCAATGTCGTCAGTTTCACCAACTAGTATTGGATCAATTTCTTCATTCATAAAAAAATTGTAAGATAAAATTTAATGAGAATAAATATTTTTTTTTAAAAAATTGTGAATTTATCTGAATTTTAGATTCTTTCTTGTTAGTTCCTTTACGTTTGAAACACCCATTAATTTCATATCTCTTTCAATTTCATTGCGTAAATTCGACAAACTTTTTTCAACACCCTTTTGACCTCCGGCAGCTAATGCATATAGATACATTCTTCCTCCAGAACAGGCTTTGGCACCAAGAGATAATGCTTTTAAAACATGAGTACCTCTTCTAATACCACCTTCACAGATAACATCTATTTTATCTCCAACAGCGTCTACAATTTCAGCAAGTTGGTCAAATGGTGATCTTGACCCATCTAACTGCCTTCCCCCGTGATTAGAAATCATTATTGCTGAAGCACCAACATCAACTGCTTTCTTCGCATCTTCTACTGACATTACTCCTTTTATTGCAAATTGACGGCCCCAGTCTTTATTAATATTTTCAACATCCTTCCAGCTCATTGAATTATCTAACATTTTTGTGAAGTAGTCTCCAATGGTTGTCATTACTTTTGTGCCCTCACTAATGTGGTCTTTTAGATTGCTTAATTCCCATTTTGGTTTTGTAAAATAATCTATTGCCCATTTTGGATGCAGCATGAAGCTAGCAACACTGTTTAGTTTTAATTTCATAGGAATGGTAAAGCCCGTATATAAATCTCTTTCTCGATTTCCACCAACCGCAGTATCAACTGTTACAGCCATTGCTTCAAAATTAGATTCTTTACATCTTTCTATAAGGGCCTTGTTTAATCCCTTATCTTTATGAACATATAACTGAAAAAGCTTTGGAGATTTAACAAGATCGGATATTTCTTCTATGCTCGCTGTGCCTAAAGAAGAAATACCAAACATTGTTCCAAATTTTTCAGCAGCCTTAGCAACACCAATCTCTCCTTCGTAATGAAATAGTCTTTGAAGAGCAGTTGGTGCACAATACAATGGCATATCTAATTTTTGACCCATTACTGTGGTCGACATGTCTACTTTATCAACACCACTTAAAACATTGGGAATTAAATCACACTGCTCATAGGCATCAGTATTTCTTTTATAAGTTATTTCATCATCAGCAGCGCCGTCAATATAATGAAAAATAGGACCAGGTAATCTTTTTTTTGCTAAGTTTCTAAAATCTTTAACGTTGTGACAGTTATTTATGCTTCCAAACATTATGCTTGAATAGTTTTTTGAGTTTGTTCTCCTAAACCTTCAATACCAAGCTTCATCACATCACCTGCTTTTAAAAAAACTTGTGGGTTCATTCCCATTCCAACTCCAGGGGGTGTTCCAGTCGAAATAATATCACCTGGTTGCAATGACATAAACTGGCTCAGATAGCTGATTAAAAAATTTACTCCGTAAACCATCGTACTAGTAGAACCATCCTGCATTCTTTTACCGTTAACATCAAGCCACATTTTTAAATTTTGTGGATCTGGAACTTCGTCAGTTGTGACTAAATAAGGACCTATTGGGCCGAAAGTATCACAAGATTTGCCTTTCACCCATTGACCTGAATGTTCTATTTGAAATTCTCTTTCACTTAAATCATTGATGACACAGTATCCAGCAATATGAGACTGTGATTCACTTTCAGAAATATATTTTGCTTCTTTTCCTATAATAACTCCGAGCTCAACTTCCCAATCTGATTTAACTGATTTTTTTGGTATTTCTACATCATCATTTGGGCCAATAACTGCACTTGTTGCTTTAGCGAATATGATAGGTTCCGGGGGTACTTTTTGGCCTGTTTCCTCTGCGTGATCAGAATAATTAAGACCGATACATATAAACTTTCCAATACTATCTTTAGAAACACAAGGGGCAAACCCATCATTCTTTTCAACTAAAGGTAAAGATGTAAGGTCAGTTTTTTTTACCTCATTAAGTTTGTCTATAGTTACATTTTTGTTATCCCAATCATTTACTAAAGAAGAAGCATCACGAATATTGCCTTCTTGATCAAGTAATCCAGGTTTTACTTCTTTACCAATTCTGAATCTCAAGATTTTCATTATAAAGTCCATATGACCACCATTATCACATACTACAATGATCAATTTTTTATCATATAAAACTGAGCTATAAATATCACTGTTTTGTAGAAGATAAGATCCATCTCCAACAAATACGACAACATCCTGATCAGGTTTTGCCATTTTAATTCCTAATGCACCTGATATTTCATATCCCATACAACTAAAACCCCATTCGGTTTCAAAAGTATTAATCTCTTTTGGTTTCCAAATTTGAACAACCTCTCCAACTAATCCGCCAGCTGCTGTTACGACAATGTCAGAAGGATCAGAGTTTCGATAGACAGCTCCTACGGCATGAGCGTATGATGGTAATTCATGATTTGTTGGTCCACTTTCTTTGGCAACATATTCTTCCCATTTAATTTTTTCTTCAATTGCTCTTTGATACCAATCATTAGGAGCTTTCCAATCCCCTAAAGCTTTTGACAATTCCTTTAATCCGATTTTTGCATCACTTACTACAGGAAAAGCCCTATGTTTAACTGTATCAAATCTCGATGTATTAACGGACACAAGTTTAAAATTTTCATTTTGAAAATTTGTCCAAGATGCAGTTGTAAAATCTGCTAATTTCGTACCAATTGCTAAAGCTAGGTCTGTATCTCTAGATAAATTATTTGCTGATCCTTCCCCTAAGCCTCCTGTAGCACCTATATAAAAAGGATCATCTTTATGCATACAGCCAATCCCCATAACTGTTGCGATAACAGGAATATTATGTTTTTTTGCAAAAGAAGAAATTTCCTCTTCTGCTTCAGAATATAATACGCCACCTCCGGAAATAATAATTGGTTGTTTTGAATTTTTTAAATTTTCAGCAGCAATATTTATTTGTTTAGGATCTGGATGAATAGTTCTAATTTCATGAATAGTTTCTTCAAAGAAAATCTCAGGATATTCATATGCCTCACCTTGCACATCTTGCGACATCGAAATTACAGCTGGTCCACAGTCAGATGGATCAAGCATTGTATTTATTGCTTGCGGTAAAGAAGATAAAATTTGCTCTGGTCTTGTGATTCTATCAAAGTATCTAGATACAGATCTAAAAGCATCATTTTGTGTTTCAGAAGGAGAGTTAAAATGCTCAACTTGTTGTAAAACTGGGTCAGGAAATCTACTTGAAAAAGTATCACCAGGTAAAAGTAAAATTGGAAGTCTATTGCTTAGAGCTACAGCAGAGGCTGTAACCATATTTGTTGCGCCAGGTCCTACTGAAGAAGTAGCAACAAATATTTGTTTCCTGCGTTTTGCTCTTGAATAGGCAATACCCGTTAAAGCCATATTTTGTTCGTGATGTCCTCTGTATGCTGGTAAATCATTTTGAAATTCTTCCATTGCTTGACCAATGCACGCAACA
>CACLXJ010000039.1 GCA_902610845.1 uncultured Alphaproteobacteria bacterium
ATATCATTATTTATATTTTTTATTAATCTACTAGAATTATCAAGAGTAATACCAGAAGAAAACAAAAATTTATTCAATTTTCTTTATCTATCTTTTTTAAAATATCCTTCAATATTAAATGAAATTATTCCTTTCGTTACAATTATAAGTATTTCTTTTCTTATTCGAAATTTGATTAATAATAATGAACTCATATCTATGAGAAATTTAGGTTACTCAATTTTTGATATATTTTTACCAATTGCTGTTTCAGTTTTGATAACAGGTTTAATATTTTTAATTATAATAAACCCACTATCTACAATGATGGCTAGTAAATATGATGATAAAATAGATAAAAGAGATGTAAATCTACATTCAATAAAAATATCTAATAATGAAATGTGGATAAAAAATAGAATAGATAATCAAAATTTTAGTTTTATAAATATTAAAAATATTGATCTTCAAGAGATGACTGCAAGAAATATCAAAATTTTATTAATTAATGATAAATCGAACACATTTATATTGGCAGAAAATGGAGAATTTAGAGAAAATATTTTTTCTTTAAGCAGTGTTAAATACTATAACTTTCTGGATGAAAATTTTAATAATTTAGAAAGTTTAGAATTGAAAATAAATTTTAATAAAGAAAATATTTTAAACTCTATTTCTGAATATAAATTGATCCCTTTTTACAAATATATAAAACATACTCAAACACTTAATAAATTTAATTTATATTCTAAAGAAATTGGATTATATTATCTTTCAGAGGTACTAAAACCTATTTTTATAGTTGTTTTAGCATTTGTAATTATTGGTTTTACAAGTAAATTTCAAAGAAATGAAAATTTTTTTAAAGTTTTATTTATTGCCATTTCAATTGGATTTTGTATTTTTCTGTTAAAAGAAATAATATCAAAATTAACAATAAGCCTATCAATGAATATTTATCTATCTTATTTGGTTATTTTTATAATTCCACTTTTTATAGGTTTGTATCAAGTAATAAAAATTGAAAATGAATAATATTATTAATCTTTTAAAAAAATTTTTTTTGATATTAATTATTTTAATTATTCCAAATTATAATAGTGCAAAAGAAATATTAATTTATGCTGACTCAATTTCTTACGATGAGGATGAAAATATTATAGCTAGAGGTAACGCTAAAATACTTCAAATGAATAAACTTATTTATTCTGATTTGATAATCTATAATCAAAAAGATGATATAATAATATTACCTACCAAATTTAATTTCAAAGATGAAAACAACAATTTTTTTCAAGGTGAAAATGGTTTTTTTAAAAAAAATCTAAATTTTGCTGAATTTGAAAATCCTAAAATTAGATTAAATGATGGTTCCAGAATAATTGGTAAAAAAATTAAAAGAGATGGTGATGTAGATATTATAACAAAGGGAGTTTATTCGCCATGTGTATCAAGGATAAAAATTGCGAATTTTATTTGCCCCACTTGGCAATTAGAAGGAGAAAAAATATTGCATGATAATAAAAATCTCTTCCTTTATCAAAAACACTCAAAAATGAGAGTTATAAATACGCCAGTATTTTATATTCCGTATATTGTTACACCATCACCTCTTAGAAAGGAGAGGAAATCTGGCTTCTTATCACCAACTATATCTTTTAATTTTTTTGATACAAAAACCTCTCAATCAACTTCTTTTCCTTATTATTTTAATATTTCTTTAGATAAAGAACTTTTGTTTACACCTATAATTAATTATGGTGGAGGGGTAGATGCTTCTCAAAGATTTATTTTTGATTATAATCAAATTTTATCAGGTGGTAATTTAAAATATAACCTAACATTTGATTCAAATTTAGAAAAACAAAATAATAATGAATGGTTCACTGATGCAAGTTTAATAACTAAATACAATAAAAATATTAATAAAAATTATAGAATTAGTGTTGATTCAGCATTACAAACATCAAAAAAATTATATTCAAATTACCAAACCAAATGATGATTTAAGTTATTCAACTTCACTTAAAACTAATTTCAAGATTGAAGGCTTTAATTTACAAAAAATTGATGATCATTTAGATATAGAATTAAAATTTTATCAAACAAATCAAGAAAATGAAGATAATAAAACTACACCTACTGTATTTCCAAAATTAAAATATCACACAGGATATTTTAATAATAATGGGAATATTTCAAATTCTACATTTGAATTTTATAACATATTTAGAGAAAAGGGTAATTTGACTCATGCTAAAAATCAACAAAAAATTTCTCATAAATATAAAATTGAAAAAAAATTTATTAATTATAATTCTAAGATTTTACTTAATGCAGAAATATATAATCAAGGTTTTAAAACTGAAAAAAAACTAACTGAAGGGAGCAACTTTATAACAGGTTCTTATTATAGATTTTTCCCAATTTTTGGCATTTCTTCAGAATCACCATTCAAAATTAAAAAATTTAATTCGAAACTAACTTTAAATCCAAAAATTAATTTAGTTTTAGCGCCTGGAATTTCAAATAGTAATAAATTATCTAATGAAGATTCAACAATTAATGATTTTTCAATAGAAAATATTTATAGATTAAATAGATACAGTGGAAGTGATAAATTAGATAATTCTAAAAGATTAACTTACAGTATTAATGCATACACAGATAATTTTAAATCCTCACTTTCACAGTCATATGAGTTTACAAACAACAGTAATTTTCATAAAGAACAAGGAAATGATGATAATTTAAGTGATTTATTAGGTTCCATTGAATATTTGAATGATAACGAATTATCTTACGATTTTAGATACGATTTAAATGATGAATACTTAAAGAAACAAAATATAGATATTAAGTCTAAAACAAAATTAGGAGAATTGGGATTTTCTTATTTAGATCAAAATTCAAAGATTAATGATATAATTACTAATGATACAGAAACAATTAATTATTCATTTTTAAGTAAGAAAATTTTAAAATTTTCAAAAAATACAAATAAATGGTCTTTATGACCTCAAAAAGGAAATTAATAAGGAATATAGTATTGGCTACAGTTATTTTGACGAGTGCTTTGGTATAAATTTAGATTTTAATAGAAAATCTTATGAAGAAGATAATTTAAAACCACAAGATATATTAACATTGATGTTTTCGTTTAAAAATATAGGTAGTTATAAATCAACAAATTTAGCAGTTTCAGAAAATGACAAACAAGATATTGAATGGCAAAGTTTTAGTATAGAAAATGATAAATTTGAAGCAAATTAGTTTTAATTATCTAAAATTTTCTTTATTTATAATTATATTTTCCTTCAACTCTCAAATATTATTGAGTTCAGAGAATAAAATAATTTTCAAAATTAATAATAAAGCATTCACAACACTGGATTATCAGAAAAGAAAACAATATTTACAATTTGTAGGAAACAATAGTGAATTATCTAAAGGTTTTATAATTAACGATTTCATTTCTGCAAATTTATTTTTTGAATATTATATAAAATTAAATTTAAAATTAAATCTTGATGAAATTCAAGTATTTGAAAATATTAAGGAAGCAAATAAACAGAATAAAAGAGAATTTGATTTTGAACTAAATAAGGATGAAATTTTAAATAATATTAAGATAGACTTAGTAAGAAAGGCTATCCTTGAGAATACTTTAAATTCTAAATCAAGAAACTTAAATGTACCTCTCGAAGATATAGATTTACTATATAAATTTAAAATAAAATATATAAACTTTGATAGTTTTGATGCTAAAAAAATTGTCAATGAAATAAATAGTTTAAAAAACATCAATTTAGAGGAAATAAAACTTTATTTAAATAACAAAAAAATTATTTTTTTTGAAAAAAAACAAGAAATAAATAATATTGAAAATATAGATAAAAGAATAAAAGATAATATATTATCAAATAATAATTTTTTTATATTTGAAAATAATAAAAAAGCTTCAATAGTCTTAATAGAAAAAAAGTTTTGAAACGTTCAATGGACTAAA
>CACLXJ010000040.1 GCA_902610845.1 uncultured Alphaproteobacteria bacterium
AAATGACTATAGCTGTGACAAGAAATTTATCTTTTTCCCAGGTGGCCCTGAAGGTGGTCCATTTGGAACAATCGTTTACAATGGTGCAGTAGCTGCAGCAGAGCACACTGGTTGCGACGTAGACTATTACTGGTCACAATGGAATTCAGAAATCATGATTAAGCAATTCAAAGAAGCTGTTGCATTACAGCCGGATGGAATTGCAATTTATGGTTTTCCAGGTGATGCAGCAATGAGACCTATTATTCAAGAAGCAAGAGAAATGGGAATTGTTATCACAACAATGAACACGCCTCTTCCTGATCTTGAATCTGAATTTAAAACTGAAGGTTTTGGTTACGCAGGTGCAGATCTTTTTGATGCTGGATTTAATCTAGGTAAAAAAGCTGTTGATGTTTGTGGATTACAAGCTGGAGATAAAGCGTTTATTTGGGGTCTCGCAAGTATGCCAAATAGAGGTGAAAGAACTAAAGGTGCAATCGCTGGTGTTGAAGCGGCTGGTGTAGAAGTTGTATATCAAGAAATACCTGATAATGTAAACTCAGATGCATCTCAGGGAACTCCTATGTATGTTGCGACTTACAGTGCGAATCCTGATATCAAAATGGCAATTACTGATCATGGTGGGTTGACTGCAAGTTTACCTACTTATATGAAAGCTGCAGGTCATGGTACAGAAGAAGTCTGTGGTGCTGGATTTGACTTATCAGCCCCAATTGTTGATGGAATAAATTCTGGTTACATTGATGTAGTAATTGATCAGCAACCATTTATTCAAGGATATATGCCAATTATTCAATTATTCCTAAGCACAAAATATGGAATGGCTGGATTAGCAATGGATACTGGTGCTGCATTTGTTACAGCTGACAATGTGGAAGCTGTTGCTCCATTAGCAGCGGTACAGATCAGATAAATTAAAATATTATAACCTGCCTTATTTATAAGGCAGGTTTATTTTTTTATGGCAGAAGAACTCTTAAAATTAGAAAATATTTATAAAAACTTTGGAAATGTAAAAGTTTTAAAGGATGTAAATATTAAAATAAATAAAGGTGAAGTGGTTGCTTTAATTGGTGACAATGGAGCTGGAAAATCAACACTTATAAAAGTTATCACTGGCGTTCATAGTCCAAACTCAGGAAAAGTATTTTTTAAAAATAAAGAAGTACAAATTAAATCAGTCGCTCAATCAAGAAAAATGGGGATAGAAGCTGTTTATCAAGAAAGAGCATTATGTGACCAACAAGAATTATTTAGAAACATATTTGCTGGAAGAGAAATTACAAACTCATTTGGCTTTTTAGATATAAAAAAACAGAGAAAAGAAGCTGAGAAAATTCTGCGTGATTACATAGGTTTCACATCAAAAGCTATAACCGTTGACTCTCAAGTAATGGGATTATCTGGAGGAGAAAAACAAGGTGTTGCTTTTGGTAGATCATTATATTTTAATTCAGATTTGATTGTATTAGACGAGCCAACTATGGGCTTATCAATACAAGAAACAGAAAAAGTTCTCAACTTTGTTAAAGGTTTAAAAAAGGAAAATAAATCAGCAATTTTTATCGATCATAATATAATTCATGTCTATGGTGCAGCAGATAGATTTATTATTCTAGATAGAGGTGAAGTTGTTGGAGAATTTAATAAAGAAGAAATATCAAGAGAAGAACTTGTACAGAAAATGATACAGTTGCATGAATCTGGGAAAATTAAAGTGGAAGATTAAATGAGTAATTTATTAAATAGTTATTTTGTAAAAACACATAAACTTGAGATTAGTATTACAATAATCGCAATCGTTCTGTTTCTAATATACTTTTTAGGTGCACCACATGTTTTCACTCGCTTTCCAATTTATAGAGCATTTATGCAATCAATGCCTTTTTTTGGAATTATTGCTATATCAGCAACATTTGTCGTTACGCTTGGTGAAATTGATTTATCATTTCCATCTATAGTTGGAATTACTTCATTAATATTTGGAATGGTTATGACATCAACTGATGGTAACGTTTTCATTGCATTTATACTTGCAACTTCTCTTGGAATGTTTGCGGGTCTAGTTAATGGATTACTCGTTACTAAAATAGGTATTCCTTCAATAGTAGCTACTATAGGGACATTATTTTTTTGGCGTGGATTGGTTAATGTAATTTCCCAAGGAAGTGGTATTGCAATCGTCGATGTAGCAGATGGAACCTGGCATCATATGATATTTGTTGAAAAATTATTTGGAAAAATTCCAATGCAATTTATTTGGTTCATTGTTTTAACTGGATTAATGCAATGGGTTTATCGATACCATAAATTTGGAAATCACATCCACTTTGTAGGTGACAACAAAGCAAGTGCTCAAATGATGGGAATTAATGTTGATAATGTAAAAATTATTGCTTTTGTTCAACTGGGATTTTTCTCTGCTTTAGCAGGAATCTTTACAATGTATGAAATGTTATATTTCTGGCCTACACAAGGTGAAGGTTTAATGTTAACGACACTAGCAGCTGTCTTTGTTGGTGGTACTTCAGTCTTTGGTGGTAAAGGTACTATTTTTGGAACTTTTATTGGAGTATTAATTATTGGTTCATTAGAATCAGGAATAGTTGCTTTAGGTTTATCTGGTTTTTATGTAAAATTTATTAATGGACTCATGATTACAGTAGCCGTGACAGTCTATGCACTAATACAAAGAAGAAAAAATTAATAAGTAGCTCTACCTCCACTCAAATCAAAAGTTGAGCCTGTTGTGTACGAATTTTCTTCAGAAGACATCCATGCAACTAAAGAAGCTAATTCTTCAACTAACACAAATCTGTTTCTAGGAATTTTTGATAACATATAATCGATATGTTCTTGGGTAATTTGATCAAAAATACGCGTTTTAGCAGGCGCAGGAGTAACACAATTTACTGAAATGTTATTTTCTGCTAATTCTTTTCCTAAAGATTTAGTAAGTGCGATAACTCCTGCTTTTGCTGCACTATAAGGCATTGCATTAGGATTGCCTTCCTTGCCAGCTATTGAAGAAATATTAACGATACGTCCATAATTATTTTTGATAAAATGAGGAACTATAGTTTTGCAGCAATAAAATACTCCACTTAGATCTATGTCTATAACTTTTTGCCATTCCTCAAGTGGATAATCCCATGTCTTAAAGTTTGGTCCTGCTATTCCTGCATTATTTATTAAAATATCAATTTTGTTTTCATACGTAAGACTTTCAGCGAATGCATTCTCTACACTTTTATAATTTGAAACATCAACTTCAATTTTTCGAGTATTTTTTAGATCAACTTTATTTAAATATTCTGTATCTTTATCCCATATTAATACTCTTGCACTTGACTCTATAAATCTTTTTGTAATTGCTAACCCAAAACCTTGTGCTCCACCAGTTACGATTGCTACTCTATTTTCTAAATTAATTTTATTCATTGGATTTGTTCTAAAATATATTCAGCTGAACTAACACGGTATTCGCCATCATTTTCAATAAACTTGTTTATAATCATATTATTCTCAATGATCATGGCAAACCTTCTACACCTAAAGCCCATATAATTTTTTGTCTTATCAGATATCAAGTCAAAATATTTTGTAATCTCAGCATTTCCATCTGCAATTCCATTGATCTTTTCTCCATCTGTATAACTCATTAACCAAGATTTCATAACATGTTCATCGTTTACAGAAAGACAATAAATTCCATCAATTTTTTTATTTATAAATGAATTATATAATTTTATATAACCTGGAAGATGTTTCTCAGAACAAGTTGGTGTAAATGCACCTGGAACACCAAATAGAATAATTTTTTTATTTATGAATTCATTTTTTAATGAAGATACTGATGAAACACCTTTTTTAATGATAGGCACTTTAAAATCATCAACGATCATGTTTATTATTTAACTTTATTATATGTTTCAAATATTTGTTTCTCAGTCAATATTTCATTCATTACTATACCTTCTGGAAA
>CACLXJ010000041.1 GCA_902610845.1 uncultured Alphaproteobacteria bacterium
CATCTAGCTGGGGCATTGGGTGTTAAAACAATTTTAATTAAGCCAGAAAATTTTGCTGTTTTTCATTATTGGAATCAAAAAACACATAACACCCCTTGGTATCATTCTGTTAGATTAATTGATAAAAAAAATTTTTTAAAAAATTCTAAATTTTTCAATAATATTTTAGATATTTGAATTAAATTTTTTAGAAAGATATTCATCTCTTTCCAGTAGCCATTCATCTGCAAATTCAACATCTTGCCATTCAGAGAACCAAGGTCCACCTCGTGTATAATGAACTGCATAAGGTTTTTTATTGTTATGACCTGAGGTCCAACCCTCTAACCAATTCCATCTTTCATCTAAAGAACCAATTTCATCATCTTTGCACCATTTAAATTGATGGAGATATGCTCCCGTTTCATTATTTACTTTTTCAACTGTAAGATTCTTTGTACTGGGATGAGAGCAATTGTATAAAATAAAACTAGACCAATTTTTTCTTGGGTAAATAGTTTGTTTTTGTATCTATATAAAAAAAAACAAAATCAATCGACATATTTTATAGAAATTATATTATCTTAAATAAATAAAAGGCCAATCAAAGATATAGATAATTAACTATTAAAATAAAAATATTGATTAATTTGAAGATATTTAGATTTAAATTCTAAAAATATTTTTCTCCATAGAGAATAAATAAGTTAATTTGTAAAATAATTTTATAAAAACATATCGAATTCTTGAGCCCACGACCGTAACATCCAGGAAATAACCTTCCTTTTTCCAGAAATATCTTCACCTAAATTTGGATTATCAAAAAAATTATTCTGAGATAAAACATTCTTAATTCCATCATCTCTACCTATATCAGCATTAAATTTGTTTCTTAATAAGTTATCAGTATTCAACCAACTCATTATTGGTGCTGACCAACCAGTCTTAACTTTATCAATCATATATTTTGGCAATCTATTTTTGAAAGAATTTTTTATTATAAATTTTGTTTCATTTGTTTCTAATCCAAATTTGAAAGATGATTTTATATTCATACAATACTGCATAAAATCTTTTGAAGAAAAAGGAAATCTTCCTTCCATTGAAAATATCATTCCATACTTATCGTTTCTTGTAAAAAAATCCTCCGAAACTGTTGTTATACAATCAAGAGCCATTGCAGAATTAGCTAAGTCATTTGGATTCCATATTTCTTCCGGTAATGCTTTTAATAAAACTGAGTGTAAATCTTCAAAATCAAACTTCATGTTAAGTAAAACCGGGGCGCTAAATTTTATCATCCACATTTTAATAAAATCACTCCAGTTTTTGGGTTTTTCAATTAAATTATGCATTTTTAAATATTTACTATATCCGCCGAATATTTCATCCCCTATATCACCTGCAAAAGTTACAACAGTATTATGTTTAGATAAAACTTTATTAGTTAAATAATACATTGGTAAGTTCCAACTATATCTTGGTTCCTCAATATATTTTATAGACTTGTTCCAGTTTTCTAGAAATGTTTTTGGAGTAATTTTTACTTCTGTGTGATTTAGATTTATTTCATTAGCAAATTTTTCTGCAACTTTAGCATCGCTATTATAATCTTCTTTATTTATTATATTTGGGTCAACTACTGTTGTAAATGTATTAAGAGAGCCTAGTTTTCTTTTTAAACATTGAGCAATTATTGATGAGTCAAGTCCCCCAGATAAAAACATACCAAAATCTCTTATACCTATAGCTGAGTTATCAACTGCTAATGTTAATTTCTCATAAAATTCTTCAAGGATAAAATTATTGTTTGAATTTGGTTTTACAAGATTTCTAAAACTTGATTTTATTTTTTTACTACTAAGGTCGTAGATAATTGTTTCTCCAGGTAAAATTTTGAAGATCCCATTGAATAGTGTTTGTCTAAGAACGTTAACCCCTAGTAGGCATGTACAAGCTAAACCAAGTCTGTCAATCTTTCTAGAATTAGGTACGTTATCAATCAATCCTTTAATTTCAGACGAAAAAACTATTCCATTTTTTATTTCAGAAAAATATAATGGTTTTATCCCAGCATGATCTCGCGATACTATTATTTCGTTGTTTTTTTTATTATAAAAAACAAAAGCATGCATTGAGTCTATCAAATTACATATAACCTCTTCATAGCTAAAATTGTCTAATAGCCATCCAAGCAATTCGGTATCGCAACTAGTCTTGGGATAGAATTTATTCTGAAATTTTTTTAATAGAAAGTTATAATTGAATATTTCACCATTGTAGGCAAGAACATTTCCTTGTTTAGTTATATACGGTTGTGCACCGTCATTTGGTTTAGATGTTATTGCTAAAAGATTATGACCCAGGGTTAAATTTTCATTTGACCAAATAGAATTACCATCAGGTCCTCTATGAGCACAGTTGTCCATTATATTACGAACTAATCCTGGATTTTTTTCTGTTACTCCAAATATTCCACACATTTTAGACCTTCATTAAAAGAAATTTAAATAATAAATTTTAATATAAAATAGTATAATAGAAGGAGCTTCAAAAGTAACAAATTTATTATTATAACTTGTACTAGAATAATTAATTCAATGGAAAAACCTATTGTTGTCTATACTGATCACATAATTAACAAAACTTTATGCTACAATTTTGCAAAGGGATCAGATTCACTTTTGTGCCATGTAAATAATTTTAAAGATTTTAATAAAACAATTGCCACATACGGTGTCCTTAGAGGAACTCTTGAAATTATTAGGAAAGCTAAAAATTATTATTATATGGATCATGGTTATTTCAATCAGTCTAAAAGATCTTTTGAAAATAATCGTACTAATGTAATTAACTTAGATGGATATTTCAGAATAGTTTACAATAATCTTATTCACAATGGAGTTGGTAACTACCCTGATGATAGATTAAAAAAGCTTAAACTTGAAATGCTTGAACAAAAGAAAAATGGAAGTTATATCATTTTATCTGAACCTTCAGATGCAATGAAAAAAGTTTATAACGTTCCCAATTGGACAGAAGACACAACAAAACTTCTAAAAAGATATACGGATAGAAAAATTATCTTGCATAATAAATTTTCTAAAGACCCTTTAAAGATTTTATTAAAAAATGCATGGGCTTTTGTTAGTTTACAATCTACAGCGGGTTTTATGGCAATGTTAAACGGTATTCCTTCATATTTTACTGATGCTTCGCTTGAAAACATAAGCAAAATAAAAGATATTGAAGACCCAATAATTGATTACAATATATTTAATAGTTTAGCTTATGGTCAGTGGACACTAAAAGAGATAGAGTCCGGTGAAGCTTGGGAAAATATTTCTAAGAATAAATATTAAAAAAAATTGTTTAATTAGATTTACTTTGAATTGTAATATTAAAACTTATTACTATTCTTTCTTCATTAGAAAGATTCTCATTTACTGAATGATCAAGATAACTCGGAAATAGAACTAAAGCTCCTTCTTTAGGGCTTATTCCATTTACTTGAGCATTAAGTAAGTTAGGATCTACTGCTTTGGGGTATGTATAAACAGGTGCTGGTCTTGGATCATAAAAAACAATATCACCTGAGTTTTTTGGTGCTCGAACATAATAAGCACCACTTATTGTACTATTACCATGCTGGTGTCTTAAATTTGCGGAACCTCCTGTATTTATTATTGCCCACATATTATTTATATTGATAGATTGTTTTTGTTTTTCCCAGTTCATATCAGTGATTACCTGCTCAATAGCCGGCAATATAAATTTTATAAAATCTTTAGGTTCATTTTCTTGCATATTAAAATCTTTTGAATGCCAGCCTTTTATATTACTTTTACTAATTCCTTGCTGATCTTTTGATTGAGTAATTTTAATAAATTTATACATTTGTTCATTAATTGACTGATAATTATCTAATTGTAGTGTCCAA
>CACLXJ010000042.1 GCA_902610845.1 uncultured Alphaproteobacteria bacterium
TTTCTAACCATTGTTTTTGACCATGGCTCAATTCTCCGGAAATCTTAGATTTAATTTCAAATAAATTAATTTCTTTTAAAATTTTATTTATTTTTTCTTCATCTAAAGAATCAAATGATTGAAAAATTACATTGAATGGATTTCTAATTTTTTTTTGCGAAATTATTAAATTTTGCAAAACAGTTTTATTTTCAAAAATTGTTGGTTTTTGAAATTTCCTACCGACTCCTAATTGTGCAATTTCAGACTCTTTTAATAATAATAATGAGTACTGTTTATCTGTCCATAAAACATCGCCATTATCTGGTTTAGTTTGTCCTGTTATTATGTCCATGAAAGTTGTTTTACCTGCTCCGTTAGGTCCAATAACAGCTTTGATTTCGTTATATCCTATCCTGAAACTTAAATTATTAACTGCTTTGAAACCATCAAATGAAACAGAAATATTTTTTACCTCTAAAAGATTATTCATACTTTTCTTATAAATATGCTTTTTAAAAAACCAAAAATACCTTCTCTACTAATTAAAGTTACAATAACAAATCCTAGTCCTAAAATTACTGTCCACCAATTTACCCATTCAATTTTATAAAATATCAACGATATGCTCGGTGCCTGACCACTTGTAAACCATGAAGATATTAACGAAACTGATGCAGCACCTATTATAGCCCCATATAAATTTCCTCTACCTCCTATTGCTACCCATACAGCTAAATATATTGATGCAATAGGTGCGATTTCAGCTGGATTTATTATACCAGCTTGAGGATAATATAATGCACCAGCTAAAGCTGAAATAACAGCGGTAAGTACAAAAACAAATAATTTATATGATTCAACATGATAGCCAAGAAATCTAATTCTAGTTTCATCATCTCTTATTGCAGTAATAATTGAGCCAAACTTACTATTAACCAAATAAAAAAAGAAGATGAATACTAATATTAAAAACAATGCACTAGCCCAAAAAAAATAAATGGAAATAACAAATTGAGAGGTATCATCATATCCTGGGATATTTTGAAGTCCTGATAGTCCATTATTTCCTCTCAAACCGCTATCATTTTGAAATAAATAGAGAGATAGAGCTAGAGTCATTGCTTGAGTTAAAATAGATAAGTAAACTCCAGTAACTCTAGATCTAAATGCTAACCAGCCAAAAACAAAAGCAAGTAAACCAGGAATAAGAATAACCATTGCAAGTTGGAAATAAAAATTATCTGCATATGCCCATATTAACGGTATTTCAGATCCACCAACAACTCCAAATATTTGATTCCCTATAGCATCAGATATTTCTTGTGGAGTTAAAGGTAATGACTCTGATATCGAAGCAGTAAGTACAATTATTTCAGTTCTTTTGTACATTAACCACATACCAATCATGTATCCTCCAAGCCCAAAAAATGCAAAATGCCCTAAAGATAAAATACCACAGTATCCCCAAACAACATCCATAGATAAAGCTATAACGCATAAACATAGGGTTTTACCCAATGTTTTAATAAAGCTAGTAGAAATAAAATTTATTGAAAATAGATCACTTAATAAAGTTATTATAAAACTAAATAAAATAATGGTGATACAAAAAAATAAAACCTGTCTATGATTTGTATCTTTTAATAAACTATTAAACATCTTTAACCCTGCCTTTTAATGCAAATATTCCACGAGGTCTAAATTGTATAAATAAAATTATAAAAATAATCATGTATGTTTGAGCTGCAAGAGTATTTGATGGATTGAACCATTCAATAATTTTTTGAAGAAAACCAATTAATGCTGCTCCAGCTAAAGTACCAAATATATTTCCTACTCCTCCAACTACAACGGTCATGAAGCTCTGAACAATATATTCAGTTCCCAATTCTGATGTAACTTTAGAAAATAGTCCAATTGCAACACCCGCAATTCCTGCAATTGCTGATCCAAAACCAAATGTTAACATATTAATTCTATCAGGATTAATTCCCATATTAGATGCCATTATTGGGTTTTGAGTAACAGCTCTAATTTCAAGACCTAACCTTGTCCTGTTCATTATAAAAAGTAATAATAATAGAAACAATATACCCATTAAAATAATTGCTATTCGAATATAGCTAATCGATAAATCATCGTTAATTGAGAGCGCTCCATCAAGCCAAGAGGGTGCAGTCAAAGGACGTGCTTGAGTACCAAAGATATTTTTAGCCAATTGCTGTAAAGCTATACTTATTCCAAAAGTGGCCAATAAAGTATCAAGTGGATTTTTATATAAGTGCCGAATAACCAATCTTTCTAATAATACTCCTGCGCCAAATGTAATTATAAATGCTAATGGCAGGGCAATCAGTATCGATATGGTGTGATTTGGTATATATTGTTGAACGACGTAACCAGTATAAGCGCCCATCATTATAAATTCACCGTGAGCCATATTTATAACCCTCATGACCCCAAAAGTAATTGCAAGACCGATTGCTCCTAAAAAATAAATGGATGATAAACTAATACCATCTACAAAAAGATCGATATACCTATAGATATTCACTCTAAAATTTATATTTTTAAGAGTCTCTTTTGTCTTGTTTGTTACTTGTGATGAGATTTCATCATACTCAGTAAAAAAAGTAAATTTATCTACTGATTTTTTTATATATTTAAAAAATAGTTTAATTGTCTCATTTTCTTCTATGATAATCTCAATTATTCTATCAGTATCTGCTGCATATGGTTTACATAAACTTAAATTCTATGGAAATAAATTTGTAGAATATTCACTTCTAGTTACTTATGCCTTTCCTGGAGTTATTTTACTAGTTCCTATTTATTTATTGTTTGCAAAAGTTAATTTACTTAACAGTTATTTTGCATTGATTATTGTAAATGTATTATTTGCGACACCATTTGCAGTATGGATGCTTAAAGCATTCTTTAAGTTAATACCAAATGAAATAGAGGAAGCTGCTTATATCGATGGAGCATCTCGATATATTGTTATTTCTAGAATTATTGTTCCTTTAGCTGCGCCAGGTATAGCAAGCGTATCAATTTTTTGTTTTATTATATCTTGGACTGAATATCTTTTTGCATCAATACTAATAAGTGGTGATGATTTAAAAACTTTACCTGTTGGTTTAGCGGGAATAGTAGGACAATATCAAATTGATTGGGGTTTTTTATTATCTGGAGCTGTCCTTGCAAGTTTACCAGTTATTGTATTATTTGTATTTATTGGTAAATATTTTATATCAGGTTTAACTGAAGGAGCGGTAAAATAAAAAAATAATATTATTATTAAGGAAATAAATGACGGATAAAGATTTTAAAAATATTGAAGATATAAAGAGAATATTAAAATACTTAGATAAAGGAAAACTGGATATTGAGTCATGGTCTAATACTTTAGATCTTAATAAAAGTTTAAATCTTTTATTAGAAGAGCATAAAGAATTAGTTGATCATATGAAACATCATCATTAAAATAAGTGCCCGTAGCTCAGTAGGATAGAGCACCAGATTCCTAATCTGGGGGCCGCATGTTCGAATCATGCCGGGCACGCCAGTATTTTAAAGATATTTTATACTTTTAATTTACAATACTTAATTCTTTTTTTAAAAATTCTTTATCTAATTGATCTTTAATACCTTCCTTAGTCACACTACCTCTTCGCA
>CACLXJ010000043.1 GCA_902610845.1 uncultured Alphaproteobacteria bacterium
AATAGGTAGCGAATTATTTTATTAAATATAAAAGCTCTAATCATTAAATGAATAATAAATTAATAAGAAATATAGCAATTATTGCCCACGTAGATCATGGTAAAACGACTTTAATTGATAATATTATGAAGCAGAGTGGATCTTTTCGTAAAAATCAAGAATTTAATGAAAGATTAATGGACTCCGGGGATCTCGAAAGAGAAAGAGGTATAACTATACTTGCAAAACCAACTTCTGTAACTTGGAATGACATAAGAATAAATATTATAGATACCCCTGGACATGCTGATTTTGGAGGTGAAGTAGAAAGAGTTCTTGGGATGGCAGATGGTGTTATTCTTTTAACTGATGCTGCTGAAGGACCAATGCCTCAAACTAAATTTGTTCTGGGAAAAGCACTTAAGCAAGGTTTAAAGCCAATTGTAATTATTAACAAAGTTGATCGAAGTGATGCTAGACCTGAAGAGGTTTTAGATGAAGTTTTTGATCTTTTTGTTGCCTTAGATGCAAATGATGAACAATTAGATTTTCCAATCCTATACGCATCTGGAAGAGATGGTTGGTGTGTAACTGATTTAAAACAAGAAAGAAAAAATCTTATCCCAATGTTAGATTTAGTTTTGTCGTATGTAAATCCACCAAATGTTGAAGATGATAAACCTTTTGCAATGTTAGCAACTCTATTAGATTACGATCCATTTTTAGGTAGATGTCTTGTTGGTAAAGTCCAACAGGGTTCTGCTCAGGTTAATACCAATGTTAATTCTATTAATCTTGATGGTAAGATAATTGAAAAAGGAAGATTAACAAAACTTTTTAGATTTGAAAGAACTGAAAAAATACCTGTAGAAAAAGTTAATGCAGGAGATATTATTTGTATTGCTGGTCTCAAATTAACATCTGTATCTGATACAATTACTGATCCATCAAATAATATTCCTTTAAAATCGACACCCATAGATCCTCCTACAATGTCAGTAAATATTTCGGTAAATTCATCACCATTTGCGGGTCTCGAAGGTGATAAAGTAACCTCTACACTAATCAGACAAAGATTATTAAATGAGGCTGAAACTAATGTAGCAATTACTTTTCAAGAAAATAGTAATAAAGATTCATTTGAAATTGGTGGAAGAGGTGAGTTGCAATTAGGCGTTTTAATCGAAACTATGAGAAGAGAAGGTTTTGAAATGTCAGTTTCACGACCACGCGTTATACTTAAAAATGCTTCTGATGGCAGCAAATTAGAACCAATTGAAGAAGTTACAATTGATGTTGATGAAGAGTATTCTAGTTCAGTTATTGACAGTATGAATAAAAGAAAAAGTGACATGATAGACATGAGAACTGCTGGTTCTGGAAAAACAAGATTAATTTTTAAAATTCCATCAAGAGGTTTGATTGGTTATCAAGGTGCTTTTTTAACTCAAACAAAGGGTACTGGAGTTATGAATAGAATATTTTCTTCATATGAAGATCATAAGGGTGACTTTCCTGACAGAAGAACAGGCGTCTTGATTGCAACTGAAACTGGAACAGCTGTTGCATTTGCTTTGTGGAAACTTCAAGATAGAGGACCTATGTTTATTGATCCTCAAATGAAAGTATATCAAGGTATGATTGTTGGTGAGCATACTCGAGAAAATGATTTAGATATAAACGTCCTAAAAGGAAAACAATTAACAAATGTAAGAGCATCTGGCACTGATGAAGCTGTTAATCTAATGCCACCAAGAAAAATGTCTTTAGAACAAATGATTGCATATATTAGAGATGATGAACTTTTAGAAGTAACTCCTAAGAACTTAAGATTAAGAAAGAAATTTCTCATTCCACATGAGAGAAAAAGAGCTTCTTAAACAATTAAAGAGAATATTACTTAAAATAAATTTTTTTTCTGATACTTTATGAATATGGTTTTAAGAGGCGGTTGCGCATGTGGAGAAGTTAAATATAAAATTAATGCTTCTCCATTATTTACCCAAGCTTGTCATTGTAAAAACTGTAAAATTTCCACTGGCTCTTCTTTTGTTATACATACAATGATATTTGAGGATGATTTTTCAGTTCAAGGAGATATTGAATCTTGTGAATTACCAACTGGAAGTGGAAAAGGTTATAAAGTTTATTTTTGTAAAAATTGTGGGGTCTATTTATATTGTAAATATAATGTAGCCAAATCAAGACTTGCTATTAGAACAGCCACACTTGATCAACCAATAATTCCTCAAGCTCATATTTTTGTTAAAGATAAGGATCCTTGGATTGAAATTTTAAATAAAGATATTTGCCATGACGCTATGTATGATAGAGAAAAAACGTGGCCACAAGAGAGTTTAAGAAGATTGTCAGACAAAGAAAATAATTAAATTATATTTCTCCTTTTGAAGAATATTGTAAAATTTTAACAATTTCATCAGTATTTTTAGCAACAGCAAGAGCTGCTGCATCAACCTCTTTTAATGCGTGTTGATGCTCATCACTATGCATTATAATCAGTGATTTATTTAATGCTGATGCATATCCTGCATCAAAAGCTGCATTCCATTGTTTATATTTTTCACCAAAGCGAACAACAACAATATCAGCTTTTTCAATTGCATTTCTTGTTCTGATTGCATTAATTTTTGCACCTTTGTTATCGTACCAAAATTTATTTTCTTCATTTCCAAGTATTTTAACGCCAACATCATCTGATAATTCATGATTGGTAGTTGGGCTAGAAAATTCTATTTCTAAATTTTTAGATTTACATTTATCAATTATCTCATTTCGCCAATTAGTATGAATTTCACCGGATAAGTAAACTTTTAGTTTCATATTTTAATATTAACCTAAATATGCGGCAGTTAATACTGGAAAACTTGTAAATCCAAAATTACCTACCTTTTCAGATTCATTTATTTGTTTTCTCCAATCATCTATTTTGTCTTCTGAAACACCTTGGCTTAAAGCAAATTTACTTAACATAGTTTCATAAAAAATTGCTGGTGAATTATTATCTCTATTTGTAATTAAATACGATAAATTTTGAGAACTTACATTTTTATAACCAAGTTTTTTTAATTTACCATTTAAATCAAGTGGAAGCATTTGGTGAAAACAATGCGCTCTAAATGCCTCATGAATGAGATCATTAATTTCTTTTTCTGGTCCATAAAATCTAAAATAGTCCCAAAGAATTGAAACATTAACAAATTTAGAATTTGTTTTAGAAATTCTTTTTATTTCTTTTAAAGAAGTATCTATATCTTCGATATATTCTAATGTTTGAGTAGCTGTAATTTTATCACATGATGAATCTTCTATATTGATATTATCGGCTGTAGTACAAATAAGTTCCACATTATTTTGATTTTTACATTTATTGCTTGCAACATCTAGTTGATCTTGACTTGGATCAATTCCTATTACTTTTCCTTTTTCTCCAACAGATAATGATATTTCTTCGACTAAATGACCACCTCCACAACCAATATCAATAACAGTTTCATTAGTCTCTAAATTTAAGGCATTTACAATAGCTAGTCTTCGTGAAACTCCAGCATAACCATTCGCTATTTTTTGTTGAATAATACTAGTTTCATTATCAAATTTCATTTTCTTATTTTTCTTATATATTTTTTAGTTATATAAAAATACAT
>CACLXJ010000044.1 GCA_902610845.1 uncultured Alphaproteobacteria bacterium
CTCATCTATAAAATCTCGAACAATTATTGATTAATTTAATATTTTTCTTAGAATTTTAGTAAAATTAAGATAAAAAATAAGAGAATCTTTATTTTAGTTTTTAACTATAATTAGAAAGGTTTTTGATGGAAGATCTAGAGGCAATAATTTATTTGGCTATTAGTGGTTTGTACATTAGGTTCTTACTCCAGTCATTTGGTCAAAGCTGGATTAAAACTGTTGCCCATACTTCGACTATTATGATCTTACCTTTAATAACTTATGTAATTACTAATGTAATATCAGGTAATATTGCTTTGTCTTTAGGTATGGTTGGAGCACTTTCAATTGTACGTTTTCGTAATCCTGTTAGATCACCTCTCGAACTCTCAGTTTACTTTGGCTCTATTACTTTAGGTATTTCAGCTGCCGTTTCAGTAAAATGGCTATCTTTCCTTATTATATCTGTGACTTTCATAGCGTTATTGTTAACTATATTACAAAGGATATTTAAATTATTTTCTGGTAAAGAATTTTTTATAACATCCTTTTCAGAGGGTAATGCTTTATCAACTCTAACAGTCAAAGTTTCTGAAAATATTAGTGAACTTGATAATGAAAATTTTTTAGTTTCAAAAATAGCAGTAGGAAATGAAATTACTTATACATTTGCGTCATCAAATTTTAATAAATTAAAAGAAAAAGAAATTGATATTAGGTCATCTTATAATCCAAGTTCAATTGAATTAAATAGGTAGTTTAGATATGAGGTTTGGACTTTATGTCCTTTTGTTTTATTTTTTTACTTCGACTCTCTCAGCAAAATGTAATTTTAAAAGTGGTGAATATATTGACAAATTAAGTGATCCCAGCACAATATTATTAGTTGAAATCTTAACTCCTAAAAGTGCAAAATATAATGAAAATGCATTTAAAATTTTATCTTCAAATAGTCAAAATATTCATCCTAAATTAAAAAAAAGATTTAAAGCAAATATTAATATAATTTATGAATTTGGAATTTGTAAATACAAAGGTAGTGTAAGACAAACAGGAGACTGGAAAGATCATATTAATTTTGATAGTGGTGGAAAGCTTTTACGATCACTAGATGTTAAACTTGAAGAAGGAAATATTTTAAATGCTGTAAGGTTTAAACTCTTTATTCCAGAAACTCGAAAAAGTATAAATGAAGTTCTGGCATCTTTAATTTTAAGAAAGTTAAATTTTATTGCTCCAGAAACTTTTGAAGTAAAAACTAAAATTAATAATGTAAATCACAAAATGCTTTTCCAAGAAACTACTGGTAAAGAGCTGCTTGAAAGAAATTTACGAAGAGAAGGTGCAATATTTGAAGGAGATGAAACCCTACTTTGGAGTTATAAAAAATATGAAAATTTTGAATTAGAAAACTTATCTCTTGCAAGATTAATAAATACTAATTGGTTTAAAAAAGGATCTATATCTCAAGAAATTACTTTACAGGCATTTAGCAAACTACAACAAAGTTACCTGAACTATACTTACTCTATGGATAGAGGAAATAGCCTGGTTATTTTTCCAAATCAAAAAAATACTAATATGTTTTCTAATTATTTTTTTGTATTAATTTCGATGAATGGAAGTCATGCTTTAAGACCTCATAATAGAAAGTTTTTTTACAATACATTAAGATCTGAATTTGAACCTGTTTACTATGATGGAGATATTTATTTTAATAAAATTTTAAATTTAGACCCAGATGAAAATTTAAAAAAAATGCTTTTAGAAGCATTTACAAACCCAATTGAACCAGAATTTTTATTTAAGATTGACAAATTAATTCAAAATAATGAAATTCAAAAAGAATTTATTAAACGAGTTCATCTAGAAGAAAATGAAGCTATTAAATTTATTCAAAAATCAATTAAATCTTTTATTTATAATAAAAATATCCTCGAAAATTTTTTACTTAATTCTCAATTTACACCAATAAATTCTTCAATGTCTACAAGTGATTTATTAGATAATTATAGACAAAAACAAAGAGAAAAAAACTTGTCACAAAAAATAATTAAAAAAATAAAATATGTTAATGATAAGTATGATGCGTACAATATTACAAATGAAATTAACACTATAAGTATTGATGATTTGTCAAAAATTTTGTCAAAAAATAAATTAAATAATAGTAGAGTTGTCTTAATTAATAATTTCAATTTTGAAAAATACGATAAAAAAATCTTTAAAAGTATTTTATTCAAAGGCTCTATTTTGCATTCTCCTAAAACTTTGATAAAAATTTTCGAAAATAAAAAAATAATAGAAATTACTCAATCTTCAATTGATGATTGGGTTTTTATTGATCAAGTAAATTTAAGCAATTGGAAAATTAAGTTTAAAGGTTTGAAAATTTTAAAAAAAAATATTGATAATTCTCTTCAAAGATTCAATATTTTCGGTTTAACAGGTTGTCTAACTATTAATGACTCAATATTATCTAATACAAGTATTATTTTAGAAGGTGGTAAATGTGAAGATAGTCTAAATATCATTAATTCACAAGGTTCATTGTCACTAATTGATATTAAGCATTCTAATTCGGATGGTGTTGATTTAGACTTTTCTAAGTTAATAATAAAAAAATTGATTGTAAAAGAAGCTATAAATGATTGTTTGGATGTAAGTGGTGGAGATTATTATATTAAGAATGCGACTCTAATTAATTGTGGCGATAAAGGTATTTCTATAGGAGAAAAATCTACATTTAAAAGTGACGAAATATATTTAAACAGAGCTTTTATTGGAGTTTCATCAAAAGATTTATCAACTGCTTCTGTATTGGAGTTATCTAGTGACAATGTTAATACCTGCATTGAAGTTATGAATAAAAAACAAGAATTTGGAGGTGCAAATTTACATATTAGTAAATTAAATTGCTCAGGTTTAATATTTGTTGATGATCATTCTAAATTATTGGTAGGTGATAA
Organism: uncultured Alphaproteobacteria bacterium; assembly: GCA_902610845.1. GTDB lineage: Bacteria > Pseudomonadota > Alphaproteobacteria > HIMB59 > CACPNW01. The sequence goes on from CACLXJ010000044.1 coordinate 2,949, forward strand.
TGAATTTTAGAAAGGAAATAAAATTCCGTGTTTCTATTAATGAATATCATAAATTTAAATCATATTTAATGCTTAGGGGCATGAAAAAATTATATGACTCAAGAAATGTAAATAGTATCTATTTTGATACCAAAATTTTAGATATGTTTCATAACTCTGAAGAAGGTATTTTGCCTAGAAAAAAAATTAGAATTAGATGGTATAATAATTCTAAACAGTTTTTTCTAGAAACAAAAATTTCAAGTATTGAAGGTCGCTTTAAAAAAATAAGTCATCTGAAAGAATTAAAAAATTTAGATGATGCTTCTTTATATATTCCATTTGATATTAATTTAGGTTTCTTAAATTCAACCTTGCTGGTTAGCTATCAGCGTTCATATTTTAAATTAGATCATATGAGAATTACATTTGACCAGTATATTAATTATAAACATTTAATTAAAACAAATCGTTATTACACAGATCCTGAAAGAGTAATAGAAATTAAAGCTCCAATTGGAATGAGTGACAACTATATTGAAACTTTAGTACCTTACTCAACATCAAGGTTTTCAAAATACTCAAGAGGTATTTTAATGACTGAAAGTGCAATACTGGATGTTTAAATTCAAAGAAAACAAATTGGTATATTATTAAATCAATAAATTTAGTGAAAGGATAGTTTTGTGAAATATTTACTAACAGGTACTGTTAT
>CACLXJ010000045.1 GCA_902610845.1 uncultured Alphaproteobacteria bacterium
ATTTTAAAACTATCCCTGTAATAACTATCCCATCTATTTTTGGTTCTGGAGCAGAAGTAACTCCTTCGGCAGTCTTTATAAATGAAAAGAAAAAAATTAAAGGAGGAATTAATTCAGAATTAGTTCAGCCTAAAATTTGTTTAATTGATCCATATTTTTCATTATCAAATGATTATAAACAACAAATTATTTGTTCTTTTGACTCACTCGTTCACTCAATTGAGTCATTCTCATCAACTATCGGAAATAACTTCACAAAACAAATGGCAATGTTGGGTTGTTATTATGTGCTGCAAGGAATAAAGATTTTAAAAAAAAATGATTTAGAGGGATTAAGTAAAATTGCAGAAGGATCTCTTTACTCTATAATATCTTTATTACATAGTGAACAAAATATTACTGGTGCTTCAAGTTATCAATTAGCTTTGTATTATGGTTATAAACATGCATATTGTGGAGCATCTTTTTTACATAAATCTATAGAGTTAACTAGTAGTAAGAATTCAAAATTTTTAAAAGAATTACTATTATTTTTAAAAAATAAAAAAATTATAAATAGACCAGTTGCCAGTGATTTAGTTAAGTTATTAAAAAAAATCAAAAAAACCTATAAAATTAGTGATATAAAATTAAATGAAAAAGAAATAAAATTTCTTGCTCCTAAAATTAAAAATATGAAAATGTTAGATTTTTCTCCATTTAAATACTCCAAAAATGATATAAACTATTTTTTAAATAATGAATAGCGATCCTAAAATTATATGTGAAATTGGAGGGAACCATAAAGGTGAATTTGAACTTGCAAAAGAGATGGTTAAAATTGCATCAAATTTTTGTGATGTTGATGTAATAAAATTTCAAAAAAGAAATAATAGAGAATTATTATCAGAGGATGAATTTAATAAACCTCACCCAAACCCTGAAAATTCTTATGGAGAAACTTATGGAGTTCATAGAGAGAATCTAGAATTTAATATTGATCAACATAAAGAACTAAAAAAATATTGTGAGTCCTTTAATAAAATATATTCATCTTCGGTATGGGATATTACTTCAGCAAATGAAATTGTTTCATTAAATCCACGTATTATTAAAATACCATCTGCAATGAATCTTAATTTTCCTTTGTTAAGTCACATATGTAAAATTTATAATGGAGAAATACATCTATCATTGGGGATGACATTTGATAAAGAAATTGCAAAAATAATAGATTTTTTTGAAAACAAAAATAAACTAAATAATTTAGTAATTTACTATTGTAGATCTTCATATCCTGCATACGAGGATAAATTAAATTTGAATCAAATTTCTAAGTTAAAATCTTTATATGGTGATAAAATAAAATCTATTGGTTTTTCAGGACATCATCCAGGTATTTCTATAGATATTGCTGCCTACACTTTAGGTGCAGAATACTTTGAAAGACATTTTACTTTAAATAGAACTTTTAAAGGTACTGACCATGCAGCAAGCTTGGAACCTGATGGTTTAAGAAGGTTGGTAAGAAATCTTCGTGAAACAAAAATTGCTCTTTCTGATTGGGATGGAAATCTTGATGAAGAAGAGACTTTTCAGAGAAACAAACTTAAAAAAATTGTTAATATCAATGCATAGTAGAAAAGTTTATATTAATGGTAATTATGTAGATGAAAAAGAAGCAAAAATTTCAATTTATGACTCCGCATTAATGTTTGGAGATATGGTTTTTGAAATGACTAGATCATTCAATCAGAAACAGTTTATGTTAAAAGAACATTTAGAAAGATTGTATATGGGTATAAAGATTTTAGAAATACCTATTAATATCTCCATAGAGCAAATGGAAAAGGCATGTTTGGAAACAATTGAAGTTAATAAGCCATATTTTGAAAGTACTGATGAGCATAGATTAATTATAAATGTGAGTAGAGGTCCGCTAGGTATTTATGCACCAATTTTTGATAATAAAATAGAACCAACAATTGTTATAGCTGACTTTCCTCTCAAATGGACAGTTTCAGGATTGGCAAAATTTTTTGACACTGGTATAAATTTAGTTGTGACCTCACAAAGAGCTATACCATCTCACATAATGGATCCAAAAATTAAAAATAGATCTAGAATGTGGTATCAGATGGCTAATATTGAAGTCTCTAAAGTGAAAGGGGAAAATAATTGGGCTTTATTGCTAGATACTGACGGCTTTATTACTGAAGGCACTGGAGATAATTTTTTTTTAATAAAAGATGGAAAAGTATATACACCAGAAGGAAGAAATATCCTTAGAGGCATTAGTAGGGACTATATTTTTAAATTATGTGATGAATTAAACATTGAGTGTATAGAAAAAAATTTAGAGACTTATGATGTTCATAATGCTGATGAAGCATTTGTGACAGCAACACCTTTTTGTTTATTGCCTGTTACATCACTTAATGGATTAAAAATTGGTGATACAGTTATGGGAAAAATAACAAAAAAAATAATCGCTAAATGGTCATCAAATGTTGGCATAGACATAATTGGCCAAATTAAAGATTATTCTAAAGAAGTTGATTTGATTAACAATAGTAGCCCTACTCCTTATGCATTTAAGAAGTAATGAGCGTCATTAAATTTAATTGTTATTTATGTGGAAACAAGAAATTTAAATATAGAAAAGGCAAAGTAAGAGATTTACCAAGTCTGAAAATTATTGAATGTAGTAATTGTCAGCTTGTTACTTTAAATACTTTTAAACATATAAAAGATGATCACTACATAAATTCAAAAATGCATGGAAAAGATTTTGATTTTAAAAAATGGAAAAATGAAAGTTATAGAGATGATCTTAGACGTATAAAACAATTTAAAAGAATATTAAAAAACAAATCTCTTCTTGATTTTGGATGTGGGGCAGGGGGGTTCTTGGAACTTTCAAACTCATTAACATCTGAGTCATCTGGCTTTGAGCTTGATTTATCAGTCAAAAAATTTTGGAAAAATAAATTAAAAATATATGATGAAATTGAGAAAATTAAATCAAAATTTGATGTTATTACTATGTTTCATGTACTTGAACATCTCAAAAGCCCAATAGAAACATTGATTAAATTAAAAAAAAATTTGAAACACGGTGGTATTATCATAATTGAAGTACCAAATGCAGATGATGCATTAATAAAATTTTATAAATCAAAAGCCTTTCAGAATTTTACATATTGGAGTAATCATTTATACTTATATAATCCAATTAATCTTAAAAAATTATTAATTAAAACTGGTTTTAAAGTTGAATTTATAAAAAATATACAAAGATACCCAATATCAAATCATTTACATTGGTTATCAAAAGGAAAACCTGGAGGCCATGAAATTTGGAATTTTTTTGATAATAAAGAAATAAATGATAAATATTCAAAGATATTATCTAAACTGAATATGGGTGATACACTTATAGCAAAGATTATTAATGCTTAAAGATAATAAATTTGATAACAAAACTATTTTTTTCATCAGACATTTTAATGACTTTGATTTTTTACTTCCAATTTTTATTTTGTTTGAAAAGCCAAAGTTAGTTTTCATAAATAAAGTTAAATTATATGATTTTCAGTTTCAAGTCATTAGGAATAATAATATCTCAATTTATAAAA
>CACLXJ010000046.1 GCA_902610845.1 uncultured Alphaproteobacteria bacterium
AAAATTATTTCCGTTCCACATGGAGTTGATTGTTTTTCAAACAGAATGAATGATATTTTCGATATTGAAAATACTAAAATAGATTATGGTATTTATGATAAAGTTATTTGTAATGATAAAAATCAATTTGATAGAATTTTAAATTCCAACAAAGAAATTATTCCAAATCTTAGATATACCCATGAGTGGGTTGATAATATCAAAAATAATTTTTTGCTTAAGCCTAATAACACTAATGATAAATTAACCTTTTTAATAATTCACTCCAAAAAAATTGGTAATATTCACTTTGCGGAAGTGTTAAGATGCTTAAAAATTTTAAATAAATTTAAAAATTTCCAAGTTATAATCAAACCTCATCCAAGAATTTCAAAATATAATAATGAAATAAAATCGATGTTGAAAATTGATAAGAATATTAAAATTTCTTATAGCCATATGATTGATATTTCAAATAATGTTGATTTTATTATAACTTTTCAATCTTCAGCTTTTTTTGATGGTTTGTTACTAAACAAACCAATTATATTTCCTAAATATGTAAGCTCAAATATAATTGATGAAAATATTCTAAAATATTTAACTGTTGTTGACAGTCCTGATTTATTTCTTAATACTTTGGAAAATATTAACAAAAATCATTCTATAATTACTAATAAAAAATTACAGGTAATTGATTATCAAGATCTTATTTTAAAATGGAAAAAAATCTTTATTTAAAAGTTGTTTACGAAAATGAATATTAAAAAAGAAGATTTATCATATTATGGAGGTAATAAAGTAATTAAATATAAAAAACCTCATTGGAAATGGCCTCCGAAGTATAAAGAAAAAAACAATTCTGTATTAAGTTATTACAAAGAAGAAGAATACAATAAAAGTGGGTATCCAAAAATAGTTGAAATATTCGAATCAAATTTTAAAAAATATATTGGCTCTAAATATGCTTTATCTTTAAATTCAGGAACATCAGCATTACACGCTGCATTCTTTGCAGTTGGTATATCAAATGGGGATGAAGTTTTGGTGCCTTCAATGACGTTTCACGCAACAGCAGGGCCTATTATGCAAGTTGATGGTGTTCCAGTAGTATGTGATTGTGAATTAGACACAGGAAATATTGATCCTCAAGATATAGAAACTAAAATTACAAAGAAAACTAAAGCAATTGTTATAACTCATTTGTGTGGTCATCCATGTGATATGACAAAAATAATTAAAATTGCCAAAAAAAATAAATTATTTTTAATTGAAGACTGTTCTCATGCTCATGGATCTACATTTAATAAAAAAAAAGTTGGTACGTTTGGTCATATTGGTGTTTTTAGTTTAGATAATAATAAATTATTAGCCGCAGGAGAGGGTGGTATATTAGTTACAAATAATAAATTATTATTTGAAAAGGCGTTGTTGATTTCTGATTTTGGACCAAGAATATTCAGCCAAATAAAAAATAGTAAATTAAAAAAATATATTGAAACTGGACTAGGTTTCAAGCACAGAATACATCCAGCTTCTGCAGCTATTGCAAATTGTGAATTAAAAAAAATAAATTTTTATATAAATAAAAGATTGAAAGTTCTTAATAGTTTTTCGAATAAAATTTCAAATATACCAGGTATTTCTCCACCTGTTACAAGAAAAAATTGTACAAGAGGAGCATTCTTTGGATACAGGGTTTTTTTTGATAATAAAATATTGAATAATATTTCGGTAGATTATTTCGTATCGTTATTGCAAGCTGAAGGTATGGAAATTAGAAAAGCATCGAATAAACCCTTACAATATCTACCATTATTTCATAAGAATAGTGGCGCTAAATTTTTAAAAAAAAATTTTATAAATTTTAGAAAATTTAGTGATTATGATTTGCCAAATAGTGAATATTTTTATAATAATACTTTGTCTTTACCTACATTTACATTTGAGGATCAGGAATTGATTGACTCTTATATTTTAGCTTTTAAAAAAGTGTGCGGTTATTTGATAAAGTAATATGAGAAAAAGTAGTTTAGATTTCTTTTTAAAAAATGGTTATTCAGTAATTAAATTATTTTCAAATGAAGATATTAAAATTTTTATTAAATTCAACAAACCAAAGATTGAATAAAATATTAGGTAAAAAATTAAATATTGATAACCTCAAAAATTATCATAAACATGACGTAAGCGATTTAGATCATAATATTATGATGAATCCTCACTCAAGATATATTAGGTTCGATAAAAATATTATAAATAAAATAAAAAAAAATAAAGAACTTACTAAAATATTAAACGGTTTTTGGGATAATAATAAATTTGAAATTATTTGGGGTTCGTCAACCTTGTACAATAAAACCTTAAAAAATGCTACTGGTTTTAGAGTTGCGAGGCCAAAGAAAAAGCATACCAAAGATGTTGCAGGTGTCCATATCGATTTACATTTTGGTGGGGAAATTAGAAAATCAAAAAAAGCAATGTTGACTGTTTGGACTCCTTTAATAGGTTTTTCTGATAAATATTCATTAAGGTTAGCTCCAAAAAGTCATAATACAAATTGGCCATCATCTTCTATTTCAAAGCAAAAAAAATATATCACTCCAGTATTTAAAAAAAATTATAAATTCCCATTCAAATTTATTAGACCTAATCTAAAAAAAGGTGAAGTAATTATATTTCATCCAAATTTACTTCATGGTGGTAGTTCAAATATTGGAAATGTTTCTAGAGTTAGTTTAGATTTTAGGATTTTTAATTCTGAAATCTCAGAACTATAAAGTGTGAATTTCTCAATTGTAGTTCCAGTATATAATGAAGAAGAAAACATTAATAAGTTATTAAATGAAATAATTAATTCTATTAAGTCAATTACTAATTATGAAATAATTGTTGTAAATGATGGAAGTGAAGATGAAACTAAAAATGAACTTACAAAATTTAATTTATATAAAATTAAAATTATAAATCATGAAAAAAATTTAGGTCAAAGCGCAGCTATTTATTCTGGTATTAAAAATGCTTATTATGATCATATTATTACAATTGATGGAGACCTTCAAAATGATCCCAATGATATTGATAAAATGGTTAAATTATTTAAAATTAATAATTATAAAGGTCTAGTATCAGGTATTAGAAGAAAAAGAAAAGATAGCCTGATCAAAAGATATTCCTCTAAATTAGCAAATAGCATTAGAAATTTAATTTTAAAAGATGGATGTGAAGATACGGGATGTTCATTAAAAATTTTTGAAAAAAAATATTTTTTAAAATACAAATTTTTTGATGGCATGCATAGATATATACCGTTTTTATTTACACAAAGTAGTTGTAAAATTTCATATATAGATGTTAATCATAGATTTAGAGAAGCTGGAGTTTCAAAATATGGCACTATAGACAGGCTTATAAAAGGAATAATTGATATTATAAAAGTTAAATATTATTTAAAAAAAAATGATTAATGATTTTCTTAATTTAACAAATACTGAACTATTGTTTTTATGTATTGGTTTTTTTGGACAAGGAATTTTTGCATCTAGATTTATTGTTCAATGGA
>CACLXJ010000047.1 GCA_902610845.1 uncultured Alphaproteobacteria bacterium
AAAAACATTATCAAAAGAGGATGTTTTCAAAAAAATAAGTTCATCAAATAGTTTAAATAATTTTTTATATTCTATCTTTAATTTATTATTATAGAAATTCCTCCATTGATATCTTGGATCTTTAATTTTTTCTAAATTATTTATATTTTTATAAAGAATTTTTTTAGGAATTTCAAAGCTTCCACAGCACCAACCCTCTAAGAAAAGAATATCAAACTTAGTTTTCATTTTTATTGATTTAGATTTATCATCAGTCAACTTATCAAATAAGGGAATTGTAATGGGGTATTTTCCTTTATTGAATTGATTTATATTTTTTACTAATTTTTCAACATCATGTGTTCCTGGAACACCTCTAGTTATTAACAATTTATGTTCTTTTTTCGATAAAAGTAACCGCTGTTTTTTTGATAAATAATAATTATCTAAACTAAGTAAAAGTATTCTTTTATTATAAAATTTTTCAATAGTTTTCGAGATAATATTAATAAATGATGATTTTCCAATACCTTGAGAACCTCCAAATAGGAATTTTTTTGATTTACTAGAGCAAATATAATTTATGATAGGGACTAATTTATCTTTTATGTATTTTTTAGAATATTTTTTATTATATGTATTATGTATTTCTTTTTGAATATAGTCTATTAGTGCACTCATTTAAAATCTATTTATAAACAAAATATTTATACATGAAATTTCTTTTTGATTTAGGTGGAGTATTTTTTGATTGGGATCCTCATTTTTTTTACAAAGATGTATTTTCTGATACAGAAGAAAGAGAAAACTTTCTAAATAATATTTGTAATGATGAATGGAATATTCAGCAAGATGCTGGAAGACTTATAAAAGATGCAGAAGCTGATATTATAAAGAAATTTCCAAAATATGAAGATAAAATAAAATTATATTATAAAAATCACCAAAAAATGTTCAGAAAAATTTTTCAAAATTCAGTCGATGTTTTGCATGATTTAAAAAATAAAAAATATGAATGCTACGTACTATCAAATTGGTCTTGGGAAACATTCCAGGGTATGGAAGTAAAATATCCATTCCTAAACAAATTTGATGATTTAATAATATCAGGAAAAGAAAAATTAATTAAACCTGATGCTAAAATATATAAGTTAGCAATGGATCGTTTTAAACTAATTCCAGAAGAAACTGTTTTTATAGATGATAAAAAAGAAAATATTGAGGCTGCTAGTAAACTTGGTTTTTTAACTATACATTTAACTAACCCTGAAATAATAACTCAAGAAATTAATATATTTATTTGAATTTAAACATGCATGATACATTTGATATTTTAGTAATTGGCGGAGGCATTAATGGCGCAGGAATTGTTAGAGATGCATCTGGAAGAAATTTAAAAGTATGCTTGGTAGAAAAAAATACTGTAGGTTCTGCAACTTCATCTTGGTCAACAAAATTAATACATGGTGGATTAAGATATCTTGAAAATTATGAATTTCGTCTTGTCCGTGAATCTTTAAGAGAAAGAGAAGTTATTAAAAAAATTGCCAGTGAAATAACTACACCGTTACCTTTTATTATACCCCATCAAAAATCATTAAGACCTAAATGGTTAATTAAATTAGGATTATTTCTATATGACAATATTGGTGGCAAAATGACTATTCCAAAATCTTCCACTATTAACATTAAGGAAGAAATTCCTAATATTTTAAAAGATCAATTTAAAGTTGGATTTCAATATTATGATTTACAGGTTGATGATAGAAAGCTTGTTGAGCTAAATGTTAAAGATGCAAAGAAGAAAGGTGCTACAATTATTGAAAATAGAAAAGTTATAGACGCAAAAAGAAATAAAAACTTTTGGGAAGTAATTCTAGATGATGACACGATACTTAAGTCTAAAATTCTTATAAATGCTGCCGGACCATGGATAAATGATGTTTTAAGTAAGGTAATAAAATTAAGCTCAAACAAATCAATTCGACTTGTAAAAGGTAGTCATATAATCACTAAAAGTCTTTACAATCAAAAAAAAGCTTTCACTCTACAAAATGAAGACAATAGGATAATTTTTGTTATACCTTACAAAGGTGAATTTTCTCTTATTGGCACAACTGAAACAGAGGTTTTTTCTCCTGAAAATCCTAAAATTGATGAAAGCGAAGTTGATTATTTATTAAATTCAGTAAATAAATATTTCATTAAACAAATATCAAGAGATGATGTGGTAAGTTCTTATTCTGGAATTAGGCCTCTTATTGAAGATTTTAAAGAAGCTTCAAAAGTTACTAGAGATTATATATTTGATCTAAATGAAGATGGTTCACTAGCTCCATTACTTAATATCTATGGAGGAAAACTAACAACATACAGAAAATTAGCTGAAAACGTTCTGCTAACTTTAAAAAATCATATTCGTGCAAATAATAAAAATTCTTGGACTGCTAATCAGAAACTATAATTGGTATCCCTCTTAAACAACTTTTCAAAAAGTTGGTGGGCAGAAAAGTTTTATAAGAGGAATACTTCTTATAGGAGGAAATAATATGAACCCTCTGCCCAAAAGTATTTTAATTTATTTAAATTAATAATAAGGAAATTTATAAAAAAAGGATGTATTGCCTCTAAATATAGAGGCAATATTTAATACGATTCTGTTTATTTAAAAGCCTGACTTGAACTATCAAATAATTGGCATCTTCCAGCAGGGAACCCAACTTTGACAGTATCTCCAACTTTGATATCTGAATGTCCCTCAGCTTCAGCAACTAATGGCTCTCCATCTTTTTCTAAATATAGATAAGTGACGTCACCAAGTTTTTCAACAACGAACACTTTACTTTCCCAAGAACCATCTGAGTCACCATTGACTACTAAGTGTTCAGGTCTAATGCCTAAAGTTACTGCGTCACCTTCAGAAGATGACGCTGATAATTTAGGAACTGATATTTTTGACATTCCCATAATATCAACTTCAGTAGAGTCAGCACTTTTGCTTAATATCTTTGAAGGCATAAAGTTCATTTTAGGTGATCCAATAAATCCACCAACAAACATATTATTTGGCTTATCATATAATTCTAAAGGAGAACCTTTTTGAGAAACAATACCTGTATCTAAAACAACAATATCGTCAGCAAGAGTCATTGCTTCAGTTTGATCGTGTGTTACGTATATCATTGTTGCATCTAATTCATTATGAAGTTTAGCTAACTCAACTCTCATTTGGACTCTTAATGCAGCATCAAGGTTTGAAAGTGGTTCATCGAATAAGAAAACTTTTGGTTTTCTAGTAATTGCTCGACCAATTGCAACACGCTGTCTTTGACCACCAGATAATTGTTTTGGCTTTCTTAGTAAGTAGTCTTCAATTTGAAGAATTCTTGCTGCCTCATTTACTCTCTCATTAATTTCATCTTTAGATCTTTTTTCTAATTTTAATCCAAATGCCATATTATCAAATACAGTCATATGTGGGTATAAAGCATAAGACTGAAACACCATTGCAATA
>CACLXJ010000048.1 GCA_902610845.1 uncultured Alphaproteobacteria bacterium
TTCCTGATATAAGTGAATTTTTCTTTTGTTTTATAATCTCAAACAAGCTTTCGTTAATATTTTTTGCTCTTCTTAATGGAGAAGTTGGTTGTAAAACCATTATATATTTATATTCTGTACTTATACTTTTAATAAAATGTTTTATAGTAGGTTCAAGTTTTGAGTTACTCTTTGATATATTTAGAGGTCTTTTAATAGAATGTGCACCATATTTTTTTGCTATATTTAATATTTTTATACTATCTGAAGAAACAAATATATCTTGTTTTAAAACTGATTTTTTCGCTTGCGACAAAGTGAATTCTAATAAACTTTTCTTATTAAATTTAATGATGTTTTTGTTTTTAATTTCAACAGAACCAGAGCGTGCAGGTACTAAAACAGCGCATTTGTATTTATTCATATAATTTAAAAATAATCCTGGCAACGACCTACTCTTCCATGCCTTAAGACAAAGTACCATCGGCGCTAACAGCTTTCACGGTCGAGTTCGGGATGGGATCGGGTGTTTATCTGTTGCTATTGTCACCAGGAAACTATCAAGTAAAAAAACTTTTCTCTGTACGATATTGTAATCAAGCCAATCGAGTTATTAGTATTAGTTAGCTTCATGCATTACTGCACTTCCACATCTAACCTATCAACGTGGTGGTCTTCCACGGCTCTTATGGGGAAATCTAGTATTCAGGTGGGTTTCCCGCTTAGATGCTTTCAGCGGTTATCCTGTCCGTACATAGCTACCCAGCGATGCTCCTGGCGGAACAACTGGTACACCAGAGGTACGTTCATCCCGGTCCTCTCGTACTAGGGACAAATCCTGTCAAATTTCCAACTCGTATAGCAGATAGGGACCGAACTGTCTCACGACGTTCTGAACCCAGCTCACGTACCACTTTAATTGGCGAACAGCCAAACCCTTGGGACCTTCTCCAGCCCCAGGATGTGATGAGCCGACATCGAGGTGCCAAACACCCCCGTCGATATGGACTCTTGGGGGGTATCAGCCTGTTATCCCCGGCGTACCTTTTATCCGTTGAGCGATGGCCCTTCCACTCGGAACCACCGGATCACTATGACCGTCTTTCGACTCTGCTCGACATGTACGTCTCGCAGTCAGGCAGGCTTTTGCCATTGCACTCTAAAGCTGATTTCCGACCAGCCTGAGCCTACCATCGCGCGCCTCCGTTATTCTTTGGGAGGCGACCGCCCCAGTCAAACTACCCACCATACAGGGTCCCACATCCAGATAATGGATGATGGTTAGATATCAAAAAATTAAAGGGTGGTGTTTCATCTTTTGACTCCACAAAAGCTAGCGCCTTTGCTTCAAAGTCTACCACCTAGCCTACACATTAATTTTCTAATACCACTGTAAAGCTATAGTAAAGGTGCACGGGGTCTTTCCGTCTAACTACACGTACTCCGCATCTTCACGGAGAATTCAATTTCGCTGAGTTGATGTTGGAGACAGCGGAGAAATCGTTACGCCATTCATGCGGGTCAGAACTTACCTGACAAGGAATTTCGCTACCTTAGGACCGTTATAGTTACGGCCGCCGTTCACCGGGGCTTCATTTTAGAGCTTGCACTCCACCATTTAACCTTCCGGCACCGGGCAGGCGTCAGTCCCTATACATCGTCTTACGACTTAGCAGAGACCTGTGTTTTTGATAAACAGTCGCTTCTCCCTATTCTGTGCCACCATTAATTAGTTGCCTAAAAAATGGTCTCTCTTATTCCGAAGTTACAAGAGCATTTTGCCGAGTTCCTTCAACATCATTCTCTCAAGCGCCTTGGTATACTCTACCTTCCTACCTGTGTCGGTTTAGGTACGATCTATATTCTGAGGCTATTTCCAGGAACCTCTTCACAGCATTTTCAATCCAATAAGAAAATACTATTTACGAGATCCGTCAACTCTCAGAAGGTACAGGAATATTAACCTGTTTCCCATCGACTACGCATTTCTGCCTCGCCTTAGGGGTCGACTAACCCTGCGCAGATTAACTTTACGCAGGAAACCTTAGGATTTCGGCGAGAGTGTCTCTCACACTCTTTATCGCTACTCATGTCAGCATTCGCACTTCTGATACCTCCAACATTTCTTACAAAACATCTTCGACGGCTTACAGAACGCTCCGCTACCCCTTATAATTATCGCAATAATTACAAAGTCACAGTTTCGGCAAATGGCTTTAGCCCCGTTACATCTTCGTCGCGGAAAAACTTAATTAGAACAGTGAGCTGTTACGCTATCTTTAAAGGATGGCTGCTTCTAAGCCAACCTCCTGCCTGTCTTGGTCTTTCTACATACTTTCCCACTTAGCCATTATTTGGGGGCCTTAACTGGTGATCTGGGCTGTTTCCCTCTCGACTATAGACCTTAGCACCTATAGTCTGTCTGCTGTGTATAGAGTATCGGTATTCAGAGTTTGGTTAGGTTTGGTAGGAATCGCTTCCCCCTAGCCCATCCAGTGCTTTACCCCCGATATCATTCACACAACGCACTACCTAAATAGTTTTCGCGGAGAACTAGCTATAGCGGAATTTGGTTGGCCTTTCACCCCTTAACACAAGTCATCCAAAAACATTTCAACGTTTCCTGGTTCGGTCCTCCGATGCATGTTACTGCATCTTCAACCTGCTCATATTAAGCTCATCCCGCTTCGAGTCTAATCCGTACAACTAACGCCCTATTAAGACTTGGTTTCCCTACGCCTACACCTAATGGCTTAAGCTTGCTGCACAGACTAAGTCGCTGACCCATTATACAAAAGGTATGCCATCACTTCTCAAGGAAGCTCTGACTGCTTGTAGGCATTCGGTTTCAGATACTATTTCATTCCCCCTATCGGGGTGCTTTTCACCTTTCCCTCACGGTACTTGTTCACTATCGGTCATCAAGGAGTATTTAGGCTTGGGAAGTGGTCTCCCCATATTCAGACAAAATTTCACGTGTTCCGCCCTACTCGAAAATAAAACTATTTTTTACCTATACGGGACTATCACCCACTATGGTCAAACTTTCCAGATTGTTCTAGTTATTATAATTTTACTATTGGCCTGTTCCGCGTTCGCTCGTCACTACTAACAGAATTGATTTCTTTTCCTCTAGCTACTAAGATATTTCAATTCACTAGGTTTAC
>CACLXJ010000049.1 GCA_902610845.1 uncultured Alphaproteobacteria bacterium
TGATTATCAGCAAGAATCAACAGTAAGAATAATGTATGTACATGTTCCAAGTGCATGGTTAGCATTACTAACTTATACAATAATGACTCTTTATAGTATTTTGGCACTTGCTTTTAGAATACCCTTTGGTTTTATTTTTAATACAGCAGTTGCTCCAATAGGTGCAGTTTTTACTTTGATATGTATAATAAGTGGATCTTTATGGGGAAAGCCAATGTGGGGCACTTGGTGGGTATGGGATGCGCGTTTAACTTCAGTTGCGATACTCTTTGTTATTTATCTAATTATTATTTTTATGAATTTATCTTTTGAAAATAGGGTTGTTAGAGAAAAAGTTATTGCTATATTTATTCTTGTTGGATCGGTAAATCTTCCAATAGTTAAATTTTCTGTAGATTGGTGGAATACCCTACATCAACCTGCAACAATAAGTAAATTATCAAAACCCAGTATTGATTCCTCAATGATGACGCCTTTAATAATTATGACACTTGCTTTTATAATGATTGGGGTAGCAATAGCTATTTTAAGAATAAAAACAGAGATAATTTCAAGAAAATCTCATTTAAGTTAATTTGTGACTTTTAGTCCATTGGATTAAGTATCATTCCTAAATATTTTTGTTATTAGAAAGTATGTATTTTTGGTATATTTTAGGATCCTATATCACTGCCTTTCTTTTAATTTTTTTGTTATTATTTTTTAGTTACTTAAAACTTAGAAGAATAAAAAATAAATGAGTCTACGATTTCAAAGATTGCTATTTATATTGCTTACTTTGGTAATTATACTAAGTGCAGTCTTACTTATTTTGTATAATACAAGAGAAAATGTTTCGTATTTTTATACACCATCTGAAATTGATAAATCAGATATCGTAATAAATAAAACAATAAGAATAGGCGGTTTTGTAGAAAATAATAGTTTTAATAAAATTTCTTCAAGTTCATTCAAATTTAAAATTACTGATGAAAAAGCATCTATACTTGTTACTTTCAAAGGCATTCTTCCTGATTTATTTAGAGAAGGCCAAGGTGCAGTGATAGAGGGTGCTTTTGTTGATAAAAATATTTTTAATGCAGACAATGTTTTTGCAAAACATGATGAAAATTATATGCCTGCATCAATAAAAGAAGATCTAAAAGATACAGGTTATTGGAATAAAAAATATAAATGAGTTCATTAGTTGGTTTTTTAAGCTTAGTTTTTGCGATAGGAATTAATTTTTACTTATTTTTATCTAGATATATATTTAAATTTAAAAAACAGAAATTTAATTTATTCATACGCTTTTCGTCATTATTAACTTTATTATCTTTTTTTTCATTAATGTATGCCTATGTGGTGTCTGATTTCTCAAATAATATATTTATAAGAGAATTAAAGCTTTCTTCCATATTAATTATACCTACTGAAAAAATAATTACTGGAACACTAAATATCATAACAATGACACTACCCAGCAGAAAGTTTCGTTGATTCATTAGGTTCATTGAAGAGGAAATTGAACCTAAACAGGACAGAATAAGTGATCCTATGCTAAAACTGGCAAATAAGTAGAAGACTTTATCATTAGCAATATTTAGTAAGACGCATGCAATCGGTATTGATAATAGAAAAGGCACCTGCACAAACAAAAAATGTGAAAAAGTTTTTAAAATAGAAATAAAGCCAAAACTAAATCCATTTAAATGTATAATCAATAAATTGCCATTCTCAAAGTCATCTTGATAAAATTTTCTTAGAGATAAAGTTGAGCTTAATAGTAATAAAGTCCACAATATACCAACTCCTATTAGAGAAATTGTTTCCTTATCTGGTCCAATAGAGAAAATAAAAATAAATATTGATATGAAAAAGAAAATGATATTTGTTAAAATATCTTGAATGCCACTCATATTTAATTTGTATTCTCTGTAATAAAAAAAAATTATTTTATTTAAAAAGTTCATTATTTTATAAGTTTATTTCTTCTGTCACATAAATTCCTGGATTTTGATGTGAGCTAAAAATGATAGACCCTTCTTTACTGCAATGATCTTCAAAAGTTTGTTTCATTAGTTCGATTGAATCTTCATCCAAATTAGAAAGAGGCTCATCTAAAATCCAAACTTTTTTGTTCTCTATTATTAATCTTAAAAATTCTAATTTTTTAGTTTCGCCAAAAGACAATATTCCAACTTTTTTATTCAAATAATTATCTAATTTTAGGGTTTTTAATGCTGTTTCAATTTCAGAATCATTAATATTTGATATAAAAAATTTTTTCCAAATATTAATATTATCTTTGATAGTTAATTTTCTTAAGCTTGATGTTGTATCAGCAATGTACGTAACATGATTATAGAAATCATATAAATTTTTTCTCAATAATTTTCCTTTCCAGTATATTGACCCAAATGATGGCTCTAGTAGATTAAGAATTGTTTTTAATAATGTAGTTTTTCCAGAACCGTTTTTACCTTTTAAAATCGTAATATTTCCAGGTGAAAGTGACAGATTAATATTTTCAAAGATTTTTTTATCTAATCTCTCAATGGATAAATCCTTAACAATTAACATTATTAAAATCTAATTATTTTTTGATTTAAAACAATAAAAAAACGGGGCATAACCCCGTTTTATATTTTGAAAAAGATAAGAAAAAGAAAACTTTAAATTAAAGTTTTCTTGAAAAATTGAAGTAATACTATCTTCTCTTTTTCTTCTTTTTAGCAGCTTTTTTCTTTTTCTTTTTAGGAGCTGCTTTTTTCTTTTTCTTAGGAGCAGCTTTTTTCTTTTTCTTTTTAGGAGCTGCTTTTTTCTTTTTCTTTGGAGCTGCTTTTTTCTTTTTCTTTGGAGCAGCTTTCTTTTTCTTCTTAGCCATAAAATACTCCTTGTATTTTGTTACCCCGGAGGAACCCCCCTCCATCATCACCTAAATGATAATTATAAAAGGCTGACTATTTA
>CACLXJ010000050.1 GCA_902610845.1 uncultured Alphaproteobacteria bacterium
ATGAATATATAAATTCATCATCCAGTCCGAAAAATAAAAAAAAATTGGACTCAATAATTTATTTTCATATTCAAAGAGTCTTATTTGATTTTAACAACAAAAAAATTTCACAAATTACTTCATTTGATATTACTGGTTATTTATTGTCATGTTTCATAAATAAAAAAATAAATAATAAAAATATAGGATATGTAAAATTTGTTGCTGATAGTCAAATTGATAAATTAGGAATGCACAAAAGTTACAATGTGCTAGAGCATTCAAAATTTATAAATAACTTAATTGAAATTAAAAGTATCTTTCTTTTTTTTCAAAATAAAGAAGCGAACATATTTGATGAATTAATATTGAAAATGACATCTGTTTTAAATGAATATTTTCATAAAGATGGGTCCATTCCTTTATTTAATGGCTCAAATAATATTTATACAAAAGAAATTTTTAATTCTCTAAATAAAGAAAATTTTTTAAAAAAAAGAATTTTTTCAAATGTGGATAATGGAATTGCTTTTTATTCAGATAAAAACAAAAAAGTTTTTTTTGATGTCGTTCAGCCAAACAAAGATATGATAAGTTCTAATTTAAGTGCAGGTACTTTATCGCTCGAGTTAAGTGGTTTTGGTGAAAAAATATTTACGAACTGTGGTGCATCTGAAAATTTTGGTAAAAACCCTGAATACCTTAGATATAGTGCAGCACATTCCACTATTATTTTACAAAATACAAATATAAGTGAGATAAAGGAAGCCAATCCCCACATAAAGTTTCCTCAATCAGTAGTCTTCAGAAGAGAAGCTAATGAACGAGAAGAAATATTTGAAGGTTCACACAATGGATATTTAAACAAATTTAATAAAATAATTAAAAGAAAATTAATAATAAATAAAGATTTTGATAAATTAGAAGGTGAGGACAGTCTTATTTCTTATAAAAATACAGCTAACAGATTAGTTTACCATGTTAGGTTTCATTTAGCAGAGGGAATGGTATTTAATTTTACAAATAGTAAAAAAAATATAATTTTAAAAACAAATTTAAATAATATTTGGCTGTTTAAAAGTGATATGGAATTAATTGTAGAAGACAGTATAATTGTTGATAATAATAAAACTAAACCAACGAAACAAATTGTTATAAAAGGTATATTATCTGATAAAAAAATTATAAGAAAATGGTCATTACAAAAAATTTAAAACAGAAATATGCTCTAATATCAGTATTTGATAAAAAAAATTTACGATATCTTTGTTCCAATCTAAGTAAATATAATTATAAATTTATTTCAACCGGGTCAACAGGCAACAAAATAAGAGATATGGGCTTCAAATGTAAGGATGTTTCTAAAATAACTAAATATAAAGAAATGTTTGATGGAAGAGTTAAAACAATAAATCCATTAATATATAGCTCTCTTCTTTATGAGCGAAAAAATGAATTTCATAAAAAACAATTTCTATCATTAAAAATTCCTGAAATTGATATTGTTATCGTAAATTTGTATCCTTTTCATAAATATTTAAAAAGAAAAGATATTAATAGTAAAATCGAAATGATTGACATTGGTGGACCAAGTTTACTAAGAGCATCTGGTAAAAACTTTAGATATATTACTCCCATTATGGATTTTAAGGACTATAAGAAACTTATTAGTAATTTAAAAAAAAATAATGGAGTGACCGATCTTTCTTTTAGAAAAAAAATGGCTTTTAAAATTTATAAAGGTACTTCTACTTATGATAAAATAATTTCTGATTGGTTAGATGAAAACCAAAAATAAAAAAATTATACTAAGATATGGCGAGAATCCAAATCAAAAAGCATACTTAATTAACAATCAAAAAAGTTCTATTTTTAATTTTCAGTTAAGTGGTAAAATTATAAGTTATAATAATTTAATTGATCTTGATAGTGGTCTAAAATGCTTGGCAGAATTTAGTGAGCCTACATCGATAATTATTAAACATACAAATCCTTGTGGTGTTGCTTCATCCAATAATATTACAAGTGCTTTTGTTAAATCTTATAAAGGTGACCCTAAAAGTGCTTTTGGGGGAATAATTTTTTTAAATAGAAAAGTAGATTTACAACTGGCAAAAAAAATACATAAAAATTTTTATGAAATGGTTGTTGCACCTAATTTTGATAAAAACGCATTAAATATTTTAAAACAAAAGAAAAAATTAATTTTATTAAAAATACCAAAAATTAAAAAACAAAATATTGAATTCAAATCTACTCTTTTTGGAGATCTGTATCAAACTAAAGATTTAACACCTATTAATAGAAAATTTCTAAATTTATCTTCAGTTAAAAAAGCATCATCAAAATTAATTGATGATTTAATTTTTTCACTAAAAGTAGCTAAACACTTAAAATCAAACGCTGTTGTATTATCAAGAAATAAACAAACTGTTGGTCTGGGTCATGGACAAACAAATAGATTTGATGCACTTAATTCTGCAATAAAAAATATGAACAAATATTTTAAAACTAAATCATTTGTTTGTGCTTCGGATGGTTTTTTTCCATTTACAGATAGTATAAAATTACTAAATAAAAAAGGTTGTAATATTATAGCCCAACCAAAAGGCTCAATAAATGATAAAAAAATAATTTCTTTTTCTATCGAAAATAAAATTTCA
>CACLXJ010000051.1 GCA_902610845.1 uncultured Alphaproteobacteria bacterium
AAATAACGACCTTAATAATAAGTTGTTTAGATGATGACCTGATTTGTTACCTAAAAAATATCCATGAATTGGAGCTCCAGCTAAATACAAATCTCCGATAGAATCAAGAATTTTATGTCTTACAAACTCATCCTTAAAGCGCAATCCATCTGAATTAAGTATTTTACTTTCTCCAACAACAACAGCGTTATCTAAAGAACCCCCTAGTGCTAAACCATTTGATCTAAGCATATCGACATCTCTTTCAAATCCAAAAGTACGTGCTGATGCAATATCAGTTTTATAGTTTCCGTTTATTAGTTGTAGTTGACAGCTTTGTTTACTGACTAATTTACTAGGAAAATCAATCTCAAAATCAATTGAAAATTGATTATTCGGTTTTAATTCTACAGATGAGTCATTATTTTCTACTTTAATATTTTTTTTAACTTTTAAAATTTTTCTTCTTTTATTTAAACTTTGAGTGGATGTTTGATCAATAAGATCGACAAACTTTATTGAGCTTCCGTCCATTATTGGGACTTCTGGTCCATCAATTTCAATTTTGATATTATCTATGTGTAGTCCAGACAAAGCACTCATCAAATGCTCAATTGTTGAGACACTTGCACCATTTTGATTACTTATAGTTGTACTTAATTTTGTATTAGTTACATTTGACCATATAGCTTCAATGATATTATTTTTATTTAGATCCTTTCGGATAAACTTTATTCCATAATCAGCTTCAGCAGGAAATAATTTCATTGTTACATCTACTCCTGAATGTAATCCTATTCCATTAATTGATACTGGTTCAGCTATTGTTTGTTGATTTTTAGAATTATTTGATATGTCTATCATTTTAAAAAAGTGCTGATTTCAGCACTTTTTTATTATATTTTTTTGACGTTCTTAACAACTAACCTAATATTTCAAAATATTGCAGATAATAATTTATTTACTAATTAGCCTGTCTTCTAAGGAAAGTTGGTATATCTAAAAGTTCCTCCTCTGTTTCCTGATTGAACTCATCATCTATTTCAGAAGTTTCACTCTCTTCAGCACTGAATTCCTCTTTTTCAACGATACTTAAATTATCATCTTCAGAATTGTTATCCTCAAAGTCATTTTCTTCAATCTTTTCATCTGAAGAACCAAAAACAGGCTCTGTCTTTGTATTAATATCATTTTCTACAGCTATATCTTCAGATTTATTTTCAGAAGAAAGGGTATCAAATAAACTTAACCTTCTTACACTTGCTTCATTTGGTTTATCTATTTCCATAGATGAGCTTGATACTTCCCCAGTGATATTATTAGTTTCAATTTGATCTAAAGTTTCTGTAACTTCGTTTTGAACAAATACTTTATCATCAATATTTTCTTCTAAGCTAGAAACCTCTATTTGGTTAATATTTGTTTGCTCTGCTACATGAATGTTATCAGAACTTTGATTATTGAGCATTCCTTCATTTGCTATGTCATTAATCTCTTCATCTGGAATGCTTCCATCTTGTGAAGCATTTTCCTGCAAGATAGTAGTTTCAGACAATAACTCAGATTTTTCTATATCTTGTTTATAAATATCGTTATTTATATTTATTGGTGCGAAGCTTTCTATCGGTTTAGTTGATATATTATTGTTTGCATCAATGCCAGTAGCCACAATGCTAACTCTTACAACACCTTCAAGTCTATCGTCGCAAGTAGTTCCATAAATAATGTTTGCTTCTTCATCAACTTCTTGTTTAATCCTATTTGCAGCCTCATCAACTTCATACAATGTAATGTCTTTACCGCCAGTAATATTAATTATTAGACCTTTTGCGCCTTTTAAAGACACGTCATCAATTAATGGGTTTGCAATAGCTGCTTCAGCAGCTGCAATTGCTCTACCTTCACCTTGTGCTTCACCAGTACCCATCATTGCTTTACCCATTTCAGACATTACAGTTTTGATATCTGAGAAATCTAAATTTATCATTCCAGGTTGAACCATAAGATCAGTTACACCTCTAACACCTGCATATAAAACATCATCTGCCATCTTAAATGCATCAGAAAATGTAGTTTTTTCATTAGCAATTCTAAATAAATTTTGATTAGGTATTGTTAGTAATGTATCAACATACTGTTGCAGTTCTTCAATTCCTTTCTCAGCTAACTTCATTCTTTGAGAGCCTTCAAAATGAAAAGGTTTAGTTACTACACCTACAGTTAGTATTCCTTTTTCTCTTGCTAGTTTAGCAATTACTGGTGCAGCTCCTGTGCCAGTCCCACCACCCATTCCAGCTGCTATAAAAAGCATATGACTACCCTCAAACTTTTCACTTAGATCTTGAATTGCTTCTTCTGCTGCCTGTCTTCCAATATCAGGTCTCATTCCCGCACCCAAACCTTTAGTGCTGTTTAATCCTAATTGAATTTTATTTGGACAACTTGAAATTTGTAAAGCTTGTGCATCTGTATTAGCTATTAAAAAATCTACGCCTTCTAAATTAGCATTAATCATGTTGTTGACTGCATTACCGCCAG
>CACLXJ010000052.1 GCA_902610845.1 uncultured Alphaproteobacteria bacterium
AAATTAAAAGGAGCATTAATCGGTTGTGGTTTCTTTGCTGAAAATCATATTTTAGCTTGGAAAGAATTAAGAAATATAGAAATAATATGTGTTTGTGATTTAGATATAAAAAAAGCTAATATATTTAAATCTAAATTTAACATTTTGCATTCTTATTCTTCCATAGAATTAATGTTAAAAAAACATAAAATTGACTTTGTTGATGTTGTAACAACAATGGAGACACACTTAAATATTGGTAAAATTTTATCTAAATATAAAATTCCAACTTCTATGCAAAAGCCTTTTGCTGAAAATTTACCAAATGCGAAAAAAATTGTTTCTTTATATAAAAAAAACAAAACGCATCTTATGGTTCATGAGAATTTTAGATGGCAAAGCCCTCTATTAAAATTAAAAGAAATTGTAAATAAAGAAAAGTTAACTAAACCACATTATGCCAAAATATCTTTTAGACATGCAAATCCTGTTGGATATACCAATCAAACATATTTATACGATTTAAAAGAGTACTTAACCTTAGATGTAGGGATCCATTTATTTGATTTAAGCAGATTTTTTATGGGAGAAGCAAAAAGTATTTATACAGTAAATCAAAATACAAATAATAAATTTAAAGGAGAAACTGATTTTACATCCCTTATAAGAAATAAAAATAAAAGTATTACTATTGTTAATGCATCTATTTCTTCAATAAAAAAACCAGATAGATTTGCTCAAACACTAGTAAATTTAGAATTTTCTAATGGCTCCATTGATTTGGACTACAATTACAAAATTACTCTTCACAAAAATAATAAGAAGAAGATTTATGATGGAAAACCAAAGAAATATAAATGGATTTCAAAACCTTGGGATCAAATTCAAGAAAGTATAATCAATACGCATAAACATTTCATTAATTCACTAATAAATAATATTGAACACGACACCAGTGGTGAAGATAACATAAAGAGTTTATCATTAGTCTTCAATTCATATAAATCAGATAAACTAAGAAAAGAAATTAAAATTTAATTTTTTATTATAGTTTAAATTGTAAATTTTGAGATTTCATCTCTAATTAATTTACTTAAGAGACTGTAACCAAGTACATTCATGTGTAATGGATCTTCTGAATAAAATTTTTCAAATCCAGCATCAAGCATAGGAGAACAAAGATCAATATAGCGCCATTGACTAAAATTCTCAATTTTGTTCTTTATACGTTCATTTGCTTCTAAAATTGTATTTAAATAATTATTCCTGAATACACTTGGTTTTATGGATACAAAAAAACATAACGTATGAGGTAATTTTTCATTAACTTCAGAGGCAAATAATAAAAATTCATTTTCTAAATCTTCAGCACTCATTCCGCTTCCTATATCATTATCACCAGCATAAAAAATCATCTTATCAGGGTTATTTGGAACTACTATTCTATTAAAATAGGTTCGGCATGATACTAAAGTGGATCCGCCAAATCCTAAATTTAATAAACTATCAAATGACAAATCTGTTTTTGCATTTTCCCAATCTCTAAATGTTGAACTTCCAAATAAGACTATTTTGTTATTTTTATATTGATCTGAATGTAGTTTAATTTCTAATTCTCTCACATCTGCTTCAAATTCTTCTTCAATAGGGCTAACTAAATTTAAATTACTTACTACATCTTCATTATTAATTTTATTTTTTGATGTAGATTTTGCTAACTCAACGGCTTCCTCAACATAAGTTTTAAAAGTTTTTCTATATTTAGATAAAAAATTTTCTAACTCTTTTTTATTTTTCATATCATTTACAAAATCTTTTATTTTAATTGGTTTTTTAATAACTGCAGAATAAATCGTATTAGAAATTGAATAATCAAAATTGGCTAATGCAATTGGAACAAGAAGAGGTTCTGGTTTTAATTGATCTGCTAATAAAAATGCTCCTGGCTTTAAAGGACCTGGGGAATTTGGAGTTAAATTATCTTCAGTTTCAGATGTGCCTTCTGGCGCAATAACTAAAGGTCTGTTTTGATCAAAAATATTTTGAGTATCGATAAATAATTTACTTTTTCTCTTCTTTTTTTGGTTTTGAGTTTCATTTAAATAGTCTGACTCTGGTGTATGAACGAAAATATAATCTAAATTCTCATAATAATTATATCTCCAAAATTCTGTATTTCTAGAATATCGAGCGATTCTTTGACCACCATCACCGTATTTTGGAAATAAAATTTTTGCACTTATAAAATGACTATCTATACTAAATTGATGTCCATTAGCTAAACCATTTTCTTCAATGCTTGCTAAATGATTATAAAAAAATATGTTTGTAGGTTCATCTGGTAAATTCTCCATACCTTTAATAACATAAGGAACTTGATCAAAAGCTTTTGTAAAATCTGAATTTGTTAATTTTTGTAATGCTTGTTTATTTATTGAATCATATGAAGTTGCTACTCTGTTGTATATTTTATTTAGTTGTTTAAAAAATCTATTTTTTCTCTCTAAACCACTCAATGCA
>CACLXJ010000053.1 GCA_902610845.1 uncultured Alphaproteobacteria bacterium
TTGGTTTGAATTTAGTCAATTTAACAATTTTTTTATTATCTGAATGTGTTTTAAGTACATCTCCTTTTTGATTCTCTAACAATTGAATTTTAGCTTTCAAATTTAGCTCATTTTCAATTATCTTGATTAGATCAGTCGTCTTAGTTTGAGAGCCGTAGCCAATATTAAATACATCATAGTTTTTATTATTTCTGGAATTAAAAACTAATTTTTCAACTAAAGTAATCACATCATCAATATATGTAAAGTCTCTAAAATTATTACCTTTATTGTAAAGAAAAATTTTTTTTTTTTTATATATTGCGTCTACAAAATTATAAATACCCATATCAGGTCTACCGTAAGGTCCATACACAGTAAAAAACCTTAGAGCAGTTGATTTTAAATTATAATTAATTGAAAAATTTTTGGCTATGAGTTCGTTGGTGGATTTAGTTACTGCATAAAGTGATTCATGTTGATCAGTTCTTAAGTTTTCATTTAATTTTCCAATATGATGATTACCGTAAACTGAACTAGAGGAAGCAAAAATAAAATGACGTACTGAATAATCCTTAGCTAAAGATATAACATTATAAAAACCATTAATATTATTTAAAATATATGTTTTTGGGTTTTCAAATGAATATCTTACTCCAGCTTGAGCAGCTAAATGAAAAACAATATCAAATTTATTTTTTTTAAATATATTTTTTAATTTAATATATTCGGTAATATCAACTTTTTTGAAAAAAAAATTTTTATTTTTTTTTTTTAATATTTTAATTCTATTTTTTTTTAATTTAATATCATAGTATGAATTAATGTTATCAAGGCCATAAATTTTAATATTTTTGTTTTCTAAAAATCTGACACAAAGATGAAAACCAATAAATCCTGCTGCACCAGTTACTAAAATTTTCATTTAATTTGTAGGCATTACAAATTCTGGACCTTGATTAATACTTTTTGGCCATCTACTTGTCGTAGTCTTTAATTTTGTATAAAAATGAATCCCTTCATTTCCATGAATGGAATGGTCACCGAATAGGGATTGTTTCCAACCACCAAAGCTGTGAAATGCCATAGGGACAGGAATAGGAACATTAACACCAACCATGCCTATCTGAATATTAGTACTGAAGTGTCTAGCAATCTCACCATCAGATGTATATATACTTGTGCCGTTACCAAATTTATGGTTGTTAACCAAATTAATTGCTTCTTCATAGCTCTTAACTCTTACAATTGACAAAACTGGTCCAAAAATTTCATCTTTATAAATAGTCATATTCTTTGAAACGTTATCAAATAGTGTAGGTCCAACAAAATAACCATTTTCATATCCTTGAAGATTATAATTTCTCCCATCTAATAATAATTTTGCCCCTTCTTCTACACCTAAAGAAATATAATTTTCAATTTTTAGCTTATGTTCTTTTGAAATAACTGGACCCATTTCTGCTTCGGAGTCAGTCCATGGTGCGATTTTTAATCTTTGTGCTTTCAGATTAATATTTTCTACAAGTTCATCTGCTATATTTCCAACAGCAACTGCTACTGAAACAGCCATGCATCTTTCACCGGCTGATCCATAAGCTGCACCTATAATGCCGTCTACTGCCTGGTCTAAATTTGCATCGGGCATCACTACTAGATGATTTTTAGCTCCTCCTAATGCCTGGACTCTTTTATGTTTAGAAGATGCTGTTTCATATATATATTTTGCTACAGGAGTTGATCCAACAAAACTAACTGATGATATTTCTTTAGCATTAAGAATTAAATCTACTATTTCTTTATCTCCTTGAACAACATTAAATACTCCGTCAGGTAGTCCAGCTTCTGAGAACAACTCTGCTAACTTAATTGAGCAAGATGGATTTTTTTCAGATGGCTTTAAAATAAAAGAGTTTCCACATGCTATAGAAATTGGATACATCCACATTGGAACCATAGCTGGAAAATTAAATGGTGTAACCCCTGCACATATACCTAGTGGTTGCCTTACTGACCAAGAATCAATATTTTTGCCTACATTTTGTGAAAACTCACCTTTTAAAAGATGTGGAATACCGCAAGCAAACTCAACTACTTCAAGCCCTCTAGTTACTGAGCCCTTAGCATCATCAAAAGTTTTACCATGCTCAGAAGAGACAAGTTTAGCAAGTTCATCCATATTTTTTTCAATAAGCTCTTTATACTTTGAAAGAATTCTTGATCTTTTCAATGGAGTAAACTCACTCCAAGTTATCTGACTTTTTTGAGAACTTTTAATTAAATTTAAAAAATCATCTTTATTGGATAAAACAACATTGCCTATAACATCACCAGTAGATGGATCAAATATATCTAAAAATCTTTTCGATATACTAGTCTTTTTACCATCTATATAATTTTCAACTTTGTACATATTATTTATTATTATTTTTCTTATAAATTAATATTAAATTTCTTAAA
>CACLXJ010000054.1 GCA_902610845.1 uncultured Alphaproteobacteria bacterium
TATAGAACTAGAAGAACTTTACAATATTGGAGAAATCAATCCAAATAAAGTTTTAGGTGAAACTGATAATTTAGAAAAAAAATTGGAAAGATTAATTGCTGAGCAAGAACGTTTAGGTGGTGTTAATCTTCTTGCAGAACAAGAGTCCAAGGATTTAGAAGAAAAAGTAAATACGATAAAGAAAGATCAAAGCGACCTTTTAAGTGCGATAGCAAAATTAAGAGAAGCAATTGATTCACTTAACACAGAAGGTAGACAACGTTTACTTGCTGCATATGGAATAGTTAATGAAAATTTTCAAAAATTATTTACTAGGTTGTTTGGTGGTGGCAAGGCTTATCTGAAATTTACAGATGAATCAGACCCCCTTCAGGCTGGTTTAGAAATATTTGCAAGTCCTCCCGGAAAAAAATTACAAAATCTAAATTTACTTTCTGGTGGTGAGCAAGCTCTTACTGCATTATCATTATTATTTGCTGTATTTTTATCAAACCCAGCTCCAATTTGTGTACTCGATGAGGTTGATGCTCCATTAGATGATACTAATGTTGATAGATTTTGTTCATTAGTAGAAGAAATAGCTAAAACTTCTTCAACAAAATTCTTAGTAATAACTCACCATAGAATGACAATGGCAAGAGTAAATAGATTATTTGGTGTTACCATGCCCGAAAAAGGTGTATCACAATTAGTTTCCGTTGATCTTGAAAAAGCAATTGAGATAAAAGAGCAAGATACTGCAAATGAATTATAAAAATAAAAATTTAGAAGAATTAGGTAAAAAAATTGATAATTTAGATAATCAAAATAAAGAACCTAATATTAAAAAAAAAGAAAGTGGTGCTGGATTTGGTTTTAAAATTAGTACAGAAATCATAGCTGCACTAGTTGTTGGAGTTGGAATTGGGCTTATTGTGGATAATTACTTTAATACTAAACCAATAGGGTTAATTATTTTCTTCATATTTGGCGCATTGGCTGGATTTTTGAATGTTTATCGTGTAATGCGTCGCATTGAAAAGCAAAGGTAATTTTAATATTCATTATCAATTATGGCCGCAAAAGATAGTCCTCTAAAACAGTTCGAAATAGATCCAATATCTAATATTGAACTTGGTGGTTATAACATTTCTTTCACAAACTCATCTTTTGCAATGCTAATTACTGTTTTAGTGATTACTCTTTTTTTAACTTTAACAGTTAACACAAGATCAATTATCCCTTCTAGGATGCAGCTTATCTCAGAGCTTATGTATAATTTTATTGCTCAGTTACTCTCTGACACAGTTGGAGAAAATGGAAAAAGATATTTCCCATTTGTTTTCTCTTTATTCATGTTTGTACTAATTGGAAATATGGTTGGAATGGTACCATATCAATTTACTTTCACGAGTCACATCATTGTTACATTTGCATTAGCAGCAGTAGTATTTATTGGCGTAACTATTCTTGGATTTATTAACCATGGTATTAAATTTTTTACTTTCTTCTATATACCAGGTGTGCCGTTTTACATGCATCCACTGCTTATTCCCATTGAGGTAATTTCTTATTTATCAAGACCTATAAGTTTATCAGTTAGATTATTTGCAAACATGCTGGCTGGTCACACACTACTAAAAGTATTTGCAGGCTTTGTTGTTTCCATGCCATTTTTTACAGGAGTTTTTCCTTTAGCTTTCATTGTAGCTTTGACAGGATTAGAAATTTTAATTGCTTTTTTGCAAGCATATGTGTTTGCAATACTGACGTGTTTATATATTAACGATGCTTATCATTTACATTAATTTAAAATAGGAGGACTTATGGAAATTGAAGCAGCAAAAGTAATCGGAGCGGGTTTAGCCGTTATCGGTGTTATTGGATCAGGTATTGGAATTGGGAATATTTTCTCATCTTTTATTCAAGCAGTTGGAAGAAATCCGGCAGCAAGAGGTGAAGTTTTTACAATGACAATGTTAGGTTTCGCATTAGTTGAAGCGATTGCACTTTTCGCGCTAGTTATAGCTTTAGTTATTTTGTTTGGATAGAACTCAATAATTAATTAATGCCTCAATTAAATCCAGAGTTTTTTGTTTCACAGCTCTTTTGGTTAGCTGTATTTTTTACTTTTCTATTTGTATTTTTGTGGAGAGTATCACTTCCAAGAATAACTACAGTTTTAGAGAAAAGACAAAATAAAATAGATGAAAATTTATCTTCAGCAAAAGAGCTTCAAGAACAGGCAATGGAAATTGAAAAAAAAATTAATGATCAAATCAATAAGGCCAAGCGAGAAACAGATGAGAAAATTAAAGAAACAATCAATGCTTTACAAGAAGACGTTTCTTTTCAACTTTCTTCGCTTGATAAAGATTTAGAA
>CACLXJ010000055.1 GCA_902610845.1 uncultured Alphaproteobacteria bacterium
GGTTGGAAAGATGTTGTATTATTAGAA
The DNA here is from genome assembly GCA_902610845.1 of uncultured Alphaproteobacteria bacterium. Classification (GTDB taxonomy): domain Bacteria; phylum Pseudomonadota; class Alphaproteobacteria; order HIMB59; genus CACPNW01. Next base: position 28 of record CACLXJ010000055.1, read on the forward strand.
AGAGATCAATTAACCTCTGGCACTACTTGGCATGCTGCTGGGTTATTGGGTCAGATTGGTGCCTCAGCAACTATAACAAAGCTAAGAAATTATTCATTAAATTTATACAAAGAACTAGAAAAGGAAACGGGAATAGCAACAGGGTTAAAACAAAATGGCTCTTTAACTATTGCCACCACAAATGAACGTTTAGAGGAATTAAAAAGACAAGCTACTTTTGCTCAAAGATTTAATATAGAAGTTGATTCTTTAGATAAAGAACAGATTAAAGATATTTATTCTTTAATAAATGTAGATGATATTGTTGGTGGAATTTTTATTCCAAAGGATGGTCAAGCAGATCCTGTTGGTATAACGAATGTTCTTGCAAAATCTGCAAAAATGTATGGTGCTAAAATTTTTGAACATTGCTCAGTAAATAAAATCATTACAAAAAATGGATCAATAGAAGGTGTAGATACAAAACATGGAAAAATTAAATGTGAGTATGTTGTTTTAGCATCTGGAATTTGGTCAAGGCAGATAGCAAAAGATATTAATGTTAGCATACCATTATATCCTAATGAACATTTCTATATATTAAGTGAACCCTTGAATGAAATTTCAAAATCACTGCCAGTTTTAAGAGATTATAATAATTGCTTATATTTTAAAGAGGATACAGGAAAAATATTAGTAGGAATTTTTGAACCTAAAGCTAAACCAGCATTTACAGATACGTATAAAGTCCCTAATGATTTTTCTTTTGGAGAACTACCAGAAGATTTTGATCATTTTGAACCACATTTAAAAAATGCTATGAAAAGAATACCAGCACTTGAAAATGTAGGTATAAGAAAATTCTTTAATGGCCCTGAAGCTTTTACTCCAGATACAAATTATCTATTAGGTGAAACACCAGAAGTAAAAAACTTTTATGTTTGTTGTGGCTTTAATAGTATAGGTATTCAAAGTGCTGGTGGTGCTGGTAAAGTTACTGCAGAATGGATGATGAATGACGAGGTTAATGAGGATCTTTACTCCTTAGATATTTCAAGATTTGAAAAATTTCACTCTGAGACAAAATTTATAACTGAAAGAGTTACTGAATCATTAGGAGATTTATATGCAATGCACTGGCCTTACAAACAACATAAATCTTCGAGAAACATTAAATTGCTTCCTTTTCATAATGATTTGAAAAAAAAAGGAGCATGTTTTGGTCAAGTGGCCGGTTTTGAAAGACCAATGTGGTATGCTCTAAATGGTAAGAAATCAGAATATGATTATAGTTATGGCTATCAAAATTGGTATGATGCAGCAAAGTATGAAACAATAAATACAAGAGAAAATGCTGGTTTATTTGACTTAAGTTCCTTAGCAAAATTTGAAATTAAGGGAGTTACTGCCTACAACGATCTTCAACGATTATGCTGCAATAATATTAAAAATAATCCCGGTGATACAACATACACGCAAATGCTTAATTCAAATGGTGGTATTGTTGCTGATTTAACAGTTACTTGTATTGATAATGATACTCTTCGTATTGTGACGGGTTCATCTGTGAGAGAACATGATAAAAAACATATTTTAAAAAATCTTAGTAAAAACACAACTTTAATTGATATCACTGAAAGTTTAGCTTGTTTTGGTGTTTTTGGTCCTAAAAGTAGAGAAATTTTAACAGAAATATTTGGTGAACATTTTTCAAAAAATAATTTTAAATTTGGAACTGTTAAAGAAATATCATTAAAAAAAGATAAATTAATCTTCCAAAGATTATCTTTTGTTGGTGAACTTGGTTGGGAAATTTATATTCCTATGGATGTATCTAGAGAAATTTATTTAGAGTTAGTTAAGGTTGGAGAAAAATATAACCTTTCGCATGCTGGTGCTCATGCGCTAGATATTATGAGAATGGAAAAAGGATATTTACATTGGGGACATGATATTTCACCAGCTGAAAACCCTTTTGAAGCTGGATTAGAATTTACTGTTAAACTAAATAAAAAAATAGATTTTATTGGTAAGGAAGCTTTAAAAATGAGTAATAGAATTAAGAAAAAACAACTAACAA
>CACLXJ010000056.1 GCA_902610845.1 uncultured Alphaproteobacteria bacterium
TTGAAATATTAACAATGTGACTAGTTTGATTTCTTGGATTTACTTGTTCATGGTTTATCGGATCTCTTTTTAAATCTTGTATTAATGTCCCACCACATGCAACATTGATAAGTTGTGCACCACCACAAATTCCCAATATAGGTTTGTTATATTTAAAAAAATAATTAAAAATATTTATTTCAAAATTTGTTCTTTTGTTTTTAATATTCTTAGATCGAGTATTACTTGTTTTATATAATTTAGGATTAATATCAAAATCTCCTCCAGTAATAATTAGACCATCAATTAAATTACAAAAGTCGCTAATATATTTTTTTTCATGTAATAATGGAAACGGAATTGCATTAAATTTTGTTAATGAATTTAAGTAATTTTCTCTCAATGCATACCATGGAAATTTTGAGTATGTTTTCTTTTTTTCACTATCAAGAGTTATTCCAATAATTGGTTTTTTCATTATAATTCATTTATAATGTACAACATAAGTGTGTTCCAGAATGAACGTTGATTTTTTTATGAAAGAAGCAATTATTGAAGCAGGCAAAGCTTATAATTTAAATGAGGTGCCAGTTGGGGGAATACTTGTTAATAATACAACAAACAAGATTGTAGCTAGAAGTTATAACTCAGTGAATAAAGATAAAAATGCTATGAAGCATTGTGAATTAAATCTAATTCAAGAAACTTGCAAAAGACTAAAGCTTAAATATTTAGAAAATATGACACTATTTGTTACATTGGAACCATGCACAATGTGCGCTAGTGCAATAAGTGAAGTACATATTAAGAATGTTTATTTTGGTGCGTATGATGAAAAAAATGGAGGAATTGAAAAACTTCGAGTTGCTTTTCAAAGAGAAAATATATTTACGCCAACCATTTATGGTGGCATTATGGAAAAAGAATGTAGTAATTTATTAAAAAAATTTTTCAAAAATATAGATGATTAATAAAATAAATATACCCGAGTTTGAAGTTTCAGAATTTAATCAAGCATTTAAAGAAGTAATTGAATCCAATTTTAACTATGTAAGAATTAAAGGAGAAATTTCTGAGGTTAAAACTGCAACAAGAGGTCAAATTTATTTAACACTAAAAGACGAAGATTCAATTTTAAGTGGAGTTATTTGGGATCAGAAAAAAAAATATTTAGATATAAATCCAGAAATAGGGTTAGAAATTATAGCAACTGGAAGAATTACCACTTGGTCCCGCTATAAAACTACTTACCAAATAGATATTGATAAAATAGAAATTGCAGGAGAGGGAGCACTTTTAAAACTTATTGAAGAAAGAAAAAAAAGACTTCAAAAAAAAGGCTATTTTGATGAGGATAAAAAAATCCCATTACCTTTTCTACCTGAGAGATTAGGTATTATTACCTCTCCAACCGGCTCTGTAGTACACGACATAATTAATAGAGTGAATGATCGTTTTCCAATGCCTTTAGATATATGGCCTGTTTCTGTACAGGGTGTTGACGCAGCAGATAGTATTATAAATGCTATCGAAGGTTTCAACAAACTTAAATCTAGTAAACCAGATATTGTTATTGTTGCTAGAGGCGGAGGTAGTACCGAAGACTTAATGGCCTTTAATGATGAAAATCTTGCAACAACTGTTTTTGAATCAAAAATACCAATTATATCAGCAATAGGTCATGAAACAGATACAACAATTATTGATTTAGTATCAGATTTGAGAGCGTCTACACCAACCGCAGCGGCTGAGAAAGCTACCCCAGTTAGATTTGAATTAATAGAAAAAATTAAAAATTTACAACTTAGATTAAACACAAAAGTTAATTCACAAATCCAGTCCAAAAAGGAAAATTATGAATACTTAAATAAGTTTCTTAAATCACCAAGTTCAATAGTTAATAATTATAAGGAGAAGCTTTTAGATGATTTTAAAAATTTAACATTATCAATTGAAAACAAATTTAGTATATCTAAATTGCGTCTCATAAATTTAGGTAAATCAGTAATTTCTCCAGATTCTTTAGTAAGCTTAACACA
>CACLXJ010000057.1 GCA_902610845.1 uncultured Alphaproteobacteria bacterium
TATGAAGGAGATAATCCATGGGAAACTTGGGCTAATTCTGCTGAAGGACCAAATGGTGATTTACTAAGTGGGTGGAAATTAAGAAACTCAAATAAACAAGCAAGAATTCGTGAAGAGCATTCTGAAACAGCATACATGACTAATAGAGCGATAGATTTTATGAATGAAAATAAAGATGATCAATGGATGCTTCATTTATCTTTTATAAAACCACATTGGCCTTATATTGCTCCTTCTCCATACCACAATATGTATTCTCCAAATCAATTTTATGAAGTTGTAAGAGAAGATAAAGAAAATCAAATTCAACATGAAGTTTACCGAGCCTTTACAAATGCTCAAGTATCAAAAGTCTTTTCAAAAAGAGAAGTTAGAGAGGCAGTGATAACTGGGTATATGGGTTTAATTAAACAAATTGATGATAATCTTGGAAGGTTATTTGAATTTATGAAACAAAATAAATTGTTTCAAAATACAATGATCATATTTACTTCTGATCATGGTGATTATCTTGGAGATCATTGGCTGGGTGAAAAAGAATTATTTCATGAGCAAAGTGTAAGAGTCCCTCTTATTATCTATGACCCATCAGACAATGCTGATAACACTAGAGGACAAAGAGAAAAAAAACTTGTTGAGTCTATTGATCTTTTACCAACTTTTTTAGAAGCACTTCATAGTTCAACCAGCACTCATAGATTAGAAGGAAGATCACTATTACCTTTAATAAAAGGTAATCAAATAAATGATTGGCGAAAGTCTGTATTTAGTGAGATTGATTATGGACTTCACTCAGCAAGAGATGAATTAGAATTAGGTCCACATGAAGCCAGAGCATTTATGATAAGAACTGAAAAATGGAAATATATTTATTACAAAGGTTTTAGTCCTCAACTCTTCAACCTCGAAAAAGACCCTAATGAATTTGAAGATTTAGGACAAGATCAGGAATATGAAAAAATTAGAACAGAATTAAAAGACTTATTATTAAAAAGACTAATTAATAGAAAAAACTTACTTACGGTTGATGAAAAATTCGTTTTAAAAGGTCAGGATGTCGAAAGTGAAGGTGGTGTAATGATAGGTGTTTGGTAATCAATTCATCAAACTTGGTAAATAAAGACATATTGCAGGAAAAATAATTATTAGTGCTACTCTTATCATATCTGCAAATAAAAAAGGTACAGTTCCAAACCAAATTGTTTTTAAGGGAGTAGATTGCATTACACCTTTAATTACAAAAAGATTCATTCCAACTGGAGGTGATACAAGACCAAGCTCAACAACAATAACAGCAAAAATTCCAAACCATACTGGATCAATACCGGCGTCAACAATTACTGGATAGAAAACTGGAATAGTTAAAAATAACATTGCTAGTGAGTCCATTAAAGTTCCAAGAACAATATAAATTGCACAAATAACTAAAATTATACCAAGTGGTGTTAGTGCTAGACTATCTATAAAATCAACAACAGTAAAAGGCATTTGAGTGACTGTAATAAGAAAATTGAACATACTAGCGCCAACAACTATAAGATATAATGAGCCAACTGTTCTTATAGTAGACCAGGTTGCGTCAGTTAACATCTTAAGTGTCAAATCACCTTTAAGAAAAATGAGAATGATAACTAATATTACTCCAACTGCAGCACTTTCTGTTGCCGTAAAAAATCCTAAGTATAAGCCTGCCATGATAACAACAAAAATAAAAAAAATTGGAATAACTTTCCATATTGCAGAAAGTCTTTCATTGATAGGCATCTTTTTTCCATGACCACCATGTGATGGATAGAAGTAAAGAAAAATTCTAATTGTTATCATATAGAGCACCACTGCAATTGCTCCTGGAATTAGGGCGGCAAAGAAAAGTTCTTGAACTGATTGTTCAGTTAAATAGGCATAAATAACTAACATAACACTTGGAGGAATTATAATTCCCAAAGTTCCTCCAGAAGCTATAGAACCACTGATAAGAGCTTCACTGTAGCCATGCCTTTTCATCTCTGGCCCT